>LDWW01000043.1 GCA_001045525.1 Chitinispirillum alkaliphilum
AAACGGTGATACGAATACCGCCCGGGTAAACCGCGCAAGGGGGGACGGCTATGTGGCACTTTCTTAAGTGCCAGTGCCCTCAAAGGGCGGAGCGTCTTCGCGAAGCCCTACAAACGAGGCACCGAGGAGGAATCCCGATTTCAATCGGGAAGCCTGGAGGAGAACCGGTGCCGTCCGCGGCATGCGCCCAGAATATTCTTATTCTCTTTCTCTCTCTCAATCTCTTCTAATTTTAACTATAATTTTAAAATCCTTCGACTATCAATTAAATCTGGCTTTCTGGCAAGATTATTGCACCATCAATTAGCCAAAATATGAAAATCTGCTCTGAAAGCTAAAAAAGCTTTGCACACACAGGAATTGATGACTGTTACTATTGTATATTTCTAATTCTTCGGAGCGATTCATTTGTAATTCGAGTACAGGGTAATGAAACGTTTTTTACTGATCACCGCACTCATAATCGCTACCCTTATAACTGCTCTTATGGGCACATTTTTTCTGGCCATACGGAGTAACACCGTTCACCAGTATGTCATCTCGCGGGTGAATCAAACCATTCCGGGTTCCCTTAAATTCGACAGAATCCACATCTCTCCCCTGAGAATACAACTTGAAATCAACGATTTCTCGCTTTCAGACCCCTCCGGCAAAGAGCTTGCGGGTTTTGACCGCTTTTTTATCGATGTCTCCCCTATCGCACTTATTCGGCGAAAACTGGTAATAAAGAGTGCGGTGCTTGAGTACCCCTGGGCATCGGTGGAAATCGACAGCAGCGGAAATGTTTCCATTCTGAGTGCTTTCCCGCAGGGCCAGCCAGAGCCAGAGGACACAATTTCTGCTTCAAAAAGCAGCTCTGAACTTTTTCCGGTGGTGCTTCAGGGGCTTGATATTGTCGGGGGAAAGATCCATTTCGCTTCCCAACCGGACAGCATCAGCATTGAAGCATTCGGGCTGGCACTCACCGCTGCGGGAGAAACAGATTCACTACGGGCAGATCTGACCCTTGGATTCGATTCGCTTGCCCTTGAGCACTCCGGGACAAACCTGCGGCTTCACCAATTTCAGTTGGCAGCTAAAATGAGAGATCTGGATATCGACTCTCTTGATCTGAGGTTTAAAACCGGAAAATCAGTGTTTGCCCTCAATGGCAGCGCCTCATCACTTTTGGATGGTGACCCGCTCCTTGACCTTGCCTTTAACGGAGACATTTCTCTGGAAGAGGTTACCCAAATAGCGGCTCTGGAGGAGGAGCTAAGCGGCAATGCTAAATTACGTCTTGACATTTCAGGTAAAGCTTCCAATCCCGATGTAAATATCAACGTTGCCTATGACGGGGGTGATATCTGGGGATATCCGGTAAATTCTCTCCGTTTTGATGCGAACCTCGCAGACCGTGATCTCAGGGTAACACCCTTTTATGTGGATGCCGATCTTGGCAGTGTCGATATAGCTGGTAATATAAACATTAAAGAAGTATTTGAGGATGGGTTTCTTAGTCAGATGGGTTCGCTAAACAAAACAAGATATAACCTGTCAATTTCGGCAAATAAGGTTCTCATTCAAAACTTTGCACCAGAATTGTCAGGAACCGCCGATGCAGTGGTCAAGGTTGATGGCAGGGGTACAGATTTGGATTCTATTATCGCAAACTCAACAGTTACTGCAAACATATCATCACTAAAACTTAATCCGGAATCACAGCCTCTGGATATGGAGATTTCCACCACAGCATCGGTAAAGCAGGGTTTTGCCCGCATCTCACAATTGGGCGCAAAACTTGGAGACACAGATCTTTCCCTCACCGGAGGTTACCAAATATCCTCAGGTAACATGGAAGCTGATCTCGATCTTTTCGCCCCCTCACTGCAGCCCCTGCTTCGTTTTGCCGGCATTGATGAAACTATCTCAGGAAGTGCAGCTGTTAACGCAAATATCAAAGGAGACTTGAAAAATCCTAAGGTTGCAATGAGTTTGTCTGCCGATACTATCTCAAGCACTGATATACATTTAGACAGTGTAAGGGTTTCTGCACAGCTGGAAAAAGACGGTACTGCACACTTGAAGAGTTTAACTATTAACAGATTAAACTCCGGAATTTCACTTTCCGGTTCCACCTTACTTTTGCGAAACGGCACGCTTGTTCCGGTTGATGAAATGGTGTTTGAACTTGCACTTCTTTCTGAAGATCTTCACATAGAAGATTTTATCGAATCTGTGAGCGGTGCAGCTCATATCGAAGCCAATATCAGTGGTACTGTAAATGACCCTCAGGGATATGTGCGCGCCTCTGCTGAGAAGATTTCTGCAGCAGAGCAGAGTATAACCGGTGTCGATCTGTTCACCCGGTTTGAGAACAGGCGCGCAAACATTGAATCGTTGCAAATTGCAATTCTGCCGGACCAAAAGTTTTCTGTTGCAGGATGGGTCTCGCTTGAAAATACCTTCGATATAAATTTGTCAGCACTGGATCTTGACCTGAACAAACTTACTGCTCTTGCTGACATCGACTCTATTTATGGTGCACTCTCCCTTGATCTTTGGGCCGGAGGAAATTTCAGTCAACCAGAGGCAGACGGTACGCTGTATCTGCGTGATCTGCGCATGGGAACTTTTACGCTGGATGACATTGCGCTTCACCTTGGACTAAAGGACCAGCAGGCCCAAATAAAAGGTAATGCAATGGGAGATCTCAACGCCAGTTATAACATTGACACAAAATATTTCAGTGCAGACCTTGCCATTGACAATATGCAACTCGACCCCTATCTGGCGTTGTCGGGCCAAAATTTAAATGGCATGATTACAGCCGCTCTTAAGGCATCCGGAAATACCGACTCTCTGCCCCAGATGGAAGCGGCTTTGCACATCTCAGCTCTTACAATCGGTTTTGATGGCATACAGCTTCTCCAAACAGATGACCTCAAAGTGTCACTTCAGAATAACCGTTATTTTGTACCCGATTTCAGCCTGACGCTTGCCGGTGAAGGAGCTTTTAGCGGCAAAGCTCAGGGTTACATCGAGGGACCGCACGATGTCACACTTAACGGAACTATTCCTTTATCATTTGCACACCACTTTACAGAGGATTTTCAGGACATAGACGGAAGTATAGATCTGGATCTATCTTTCAGTGGAATGGCGGATGCACCTGATCTCAATAGTGAAGTGCGCCTGACAAATTTAAGCATGACTTTGCCGGAGCTTCACCAGCAGCTGCATTCAGTCAACGGACATATCGTTGCAGACAATAACTCCGTACGGCTTCAGTCACTGCGTGGCAACCTGGATAACGGATCATTCAATATCCGGGGTGATGTAAAACTTGATGATTTCACACCTTCCGATCTAAGGGCGCAAATTGTTTTGAGATCTTTACCTCTCAGTGTCCCTGATATGCTCGATCTGGTGGTCGATGCCAGACTTAATGTTGCAGGAAATCCCGATACGACCCGTGTTTCGGGAGATATTGTTTTGCTTGACGGTGTTTACTTTCAGGATATTGTCATCAATCCGCTTCAAAATGTGGGACAGCGCAGACGACAGGAAATCCATACTCCGGAAGAAACTGAAGTACCCTATTTAAAAAACATGCGTTTCGATGTTGGTGTACAGGCTCGCTCCCCTTTCCGGGTTAATAACAACCTTGCCAGGCTTACAATTTCCCCTGACCTTCATTTGTCGGGTACATTCAGTGCACCGGCACTAAACGGAAGGGCAAACGTTCAGCAGGGTACAATCAACTATCTCAGAAATGAGTTTGAGATCAGACGGGGGGTAATAGATTTTATTAACCCGTACGCTATCGAGCCTGAGGTGGATATTCAGGGCGTTGTACCTGTTAATGACAGAATTGTACAGCTTGAAGTATCAGGCACACTTGATAATTTGGTTTTTAAGCTGAGCAGTAACGATCCGGATCTGGAGGATCAGGATATTCTGTCACTTCTTGTTTTGGGGAAAACGATCGGAGAGTTGCAGGATAATTTTCAGCCGGGAGCCCCGGGCACAGGACAAACAAACCAGCAGATGCTTGCAGCACTTATTGCTTCTACCTTTGGTGATGACATCAGAAGAGCTACAGGCCTTGATATTCTTGAAGTTGAAACCGGGGATGAATTCGACGATGACTCCGACCGGATCGCAGTCACCATGGGAAAGCAGTTTACACGACAACTGTCAACCCGATACACAGTCGAATCCAAGGATGGAGAAATAGTCCAGCGTGCAGTTGCGGAATACAGGATTCTGCAAAATCTACTGATCGGTGCATTTCAGGATACCAGAGGAGTTTACGGTGGCGAACTTCGGTTTATCTGGGAGGGCAGATAGATGAAAAGACTCTCATACACTCTAACACTCCTTTTTATGTTCATCTTTGGACACATCACTGACGCAGAAGTCTTAGAAACTATTTCATACGAACTGACAAGAGAAACATCCGATTCAGATGAGCTTCTGGAGATTGCAAAAACACTCGTCACCTTAAAACGCAATCAACCTCCCGATTCTTCATCTGTGAATGAATCAGTTGACGCATTATATGCAAGCCGTCTTTTTGAATCGGTTGAGATCACTATTTCTGATGGGCAAGTGAATTTTCATCTTACACCCGCACTCTATGTCAGGGATATCAGAATTAAAGGAGCCCATCCTTTATTTGCAGATGAAGTTGAAGTGGCAATGAACACCTATCCCGGTGATATCTACAGTGAAGAGATGCTGCTCATACAGGATTCACTTATTACAGAACTGTATAAACGAGAAGGTTTTGTCTCTCCAAAGGTAGACATTTCTTCACGTGTACACCATTCAGGCGAACACCGTGTTATCAATGTAAAAATCGATCCTGGTGACTACTACAGACTCGATGAGCTTGAGATCAGAGGTAACAATGCGACTTCTGATTTCGGTATTAAAAGAAGAATGAAAATATGGCGATCCTCTTTGGTCCCCGGAAGCGGCGGCAGGTTTCTTGACACAGACCTCAGGGAAGATATCAGAACACTTACAGACCTTTACAGATCAAGACGCTTTGCAGACATTCAGATTCGGGAAACAGTCGTAAGGGACACATCCAATAATACGGTAAGGGTAGTTATTGACATCAACGAAGGCCACAGGTATAATCTGCAGTTTTCTCCCAGAAGACAACGGGGTTTCCGCAGAGGTGTTCTTGAAGATGATATAACAATTTTCCGGCACGGAAACCGCAACAACCTTGGTATAAGAAATTCAGTAAGAGCAATCGGAAGGCGTATGCGTGAGTCGGGTTATCTTGACGCAACGATTGAACACTCTGATTCCACAATTGAAAGAAGGCGCTATACAGAACGGGTCGTCTATTTTGATATCCAGCGAGGACCACGCACGACAGTTTCTTCCATTACACTAAACGGGGTCAACAGCATCGATGAAGATCTGGTCCTTGGGCAGATGCTCCATGTTGACAGAGGCAGAGAATCAAGGCGGGCGTTCAATCCGGAAAAACTTGAGGAGGATGTACTTGCCATCCAGATGCTTTACCGCTCCCGTGGATTTCTTAACGCAAAAGTCTCATCCCAGGTAGATCGAAAGGAAACATCTGCTTATATCACCATAAACGTTCAGGAAGGTGTGCGTACCATTCTGAACAACGTAACAGTTGACACAGAACGGTTCTCCGGTCTTGATGCAAGTAAAGCTGTTACGGTAAAGAAAGGTGAAATATTCAGTCTCTCTCAGCTCAATCAGAACGCCCGTATTTTTCAGACCATGATTGCAGAGATGGGATATCCCCATGTTGAAGTCACGCCAGTGGTAAAGATGAACAGCGACAGCAGCAGCGCTGATGTGGATTTCCGTATAACTGAAGGCCCAAGAATTTATATGGGTAATGTACGCTATATTGGTAATTTCCGAACACAGGAACGTGTTCTTAACAGAGAACTGAAAGCCTCACCAGGTAAACCCCTTTCTCTTAAAGATATCGTTGACACACAGAGAGGACTTAGAGATCTGGGAATCTTCAGCTCTTCGAGATTCAGAACTGTCGGATTGCGTGAGAAGTGGGATACGGTGCAGGTATTCGTTGAAGTTGCAGAGGTTGATCCCTTCTATGGTTCTCTCAGTGCCGGATTTCAGTCGGATGAGGGTCCCTTTTTGAGTGGCAGAATTGGAGACCGGAATATACTGGGGCTCAACAAAGATGCGTGGGTTAGCGCAGAGATCAGTCCAATTGGCTACAGAGGTGAAACGAGTTTAATGGACCCACGCATTCTGGGAACCCCTTTGCGTGCCCTTATCGGAATCTATGGTGAGAGCACATCGGAACTCAATGTTGATTGGGGAAGCTCGGCTTTTGGATTTTCCGGTGGAATAAATGCTCCGGCAGGTAAACATGCGGTCTTTGGACTGGGTACAAATTACGAACGCCGTCGTCTCTTTACTCAAAACGAAACGGTGCCGGATACACTCTCTGAAATTTATAATGATGAAAGGCCCAGAAATATAGTAGTTGTAAAGCCATCATTTTCCTACGACCGGAGAGATAATTTTACCCGTCCCCGTAAGGGTGTATACTTTAGCTCATCTGTTGATATTTCAAGAAGTATAAACAACACTGTTGATGATTTTGTTAAAGTGCAGATGGAAGCAAGGGGGTATGTGTCACCGCTTTCATGGCTTACACTGGCCGGAGTTGCACGGAGTGGCTATATTCACCCCCGCACAAAAGAAACGGTAATAGCTTCCGATCAGATATTTTATCTTGGAGGGACACAAAATGTGAGGGGATTCGACAGGAATCTTTTTCACCCCGAGGACTCCAGCGGCGGAAAAGCAATGTTTTCAGCCAGCATTGAAACGCGTATAGAGCTGGGCTTAAATATCGAACTGACACTTTTTGGTGACATTGGCAGACTCGAGGATGATTTCGATTCTGTATCGTCTGATCAGTTCCGCTCTTCAGCCGGCCTTGGCCTCAGATATATCACTCCAATCGGACCTGTTGGTCTCCTTTACGGCCACAAGCTGGATCGTAAACCGGGAGAAAGTCGCGGGGCATTTCATTTTTCTTTGGGTTATACTTTTTGAAAAAAGGAAATATGAAATCCCCTATTCTTCCGATTGAATCGGGGGGAGCTTTCTAAGAGAGGAATGCTCAACCTTAAATACCAACCGATGCACCATCTCGGAGAGCCCCTTTAGCATCAAAGTTATGTTTAAAGCCATGGCAGCAGTTGTAGAGTGTAGCTTAACACAGAAAGTTTTATCAAATGTATCTTCTCCAAAAGCTCTGAAAGAGCGCTCTATAGCAGCACGGGGCTTTCTTAGCCCCGTGCTGAATGTTCCCCGGTTTTTTCCGGAGCCCTGCAGGGGCGGCTTATGCTTTGTCTGTTTTATGTAGTGATTGTGAATTTAATGTAATCAACACATTTTGATATAATTATGATACTCTCTCCGCAATCTCTTATCATATCTGAAAAGACGAAATTCTCTTAAATACCGGGATACAAAGAACGCACAGGGTAGAAAACCCTGTGTTTTGTTAAGAGTAGCCCCAACCTGAAGTCACCGGCAGTTGCCAACTAAAATCCTTATGCCGTTTCAGTAATCACACACATTTTATTCCTCAGGACTACCGGGAACGATTTTGGGAACAGGTATAGGCGGAGGAACCAGATCATCTTCCCACCCTTCTTCAAGCTCGATTTCAAGCAGTTGTATGTTATCCATACAGATAAACCAGGTGTAAAGATATTGAAACTGTTCAGGTTCGACCAGTTTGGATAAAAGAAAAGAGACACTTCCACGCAGCCATACAGTACCTTTATCAATCACCGGTTCTTCTGTCACCGGAATACCGAATTGCCTTGTCAAAACGGTATTTCTATCCTGATCAAAGATGATTATTGCAAGCGGTATGGAAGCAAACACGGTGTTGTTCATATTATCAAATGGACGAATTTCCTCTGGAAAAAGGAAACGGTTTATCCCTATAATATTGAATTTTACAGTGATACGATAATCCTTTTCCTCCTCCTTTAGAGAACTGATCTCCCAAAGAGTGTTCTCTTTGTCAGGCTCAGGGGGGGTGAGCCTTTGGATATCAAGTGTATGTATACTCCCGGTTATTGGATAAGGGTTTTGAATATTATAACGTGTATCAACTATTTCTCTATACTCTTTATATCGAAAACCTCTTTTACCCGGAACAATTTTTGTTGTTGCTTGATTAGAAATTTCAGGCCCACACAGCAAAAAGAGTTTATTTGATCCAAGATCAGATTGGATAGAGGATGTTTCCATTAGGTCTGCAGTGACATATTCGGTAAACCATCCTGGTTCAGGTGGAGATTTATCTGGTAAACGGGGAGGAGGATAGGGTGCCAATTTCCTTACCTTTACTGCACCGGTTTCAAGATGAACAGACACAACCTGTGTGGTTGTGCTGAGAGAGTATTTGCGACGCTTAAACTTCTCTACTAAACGGAGACAGTGTGCTGGAGCTGTGCTGTGATTATCAAGAAATACTTCTGGTGGAGGGTCTATAACTAGGCCACCCTTATTTTTACTATGCATTTGTGAACTCAAATCATTTCTAATAGCTGTTGGATCCCAGTATTGTTCTCCATAAAACCCAAAAGGTCCTGCAGATTGATCGTTCATTTCGTCCATTCCACAACTCCAGATATTTAATATTATTATGTTCAAAGATACTAATATTCTTATAACTGTCTTCATTCCCATGATTTGCGTACATCTCCTAAATGAAAATTCAAGGAACCCATTGTGTTCCATTTCAAAGATCCATAAATAGACTGTTTGATATTCTTTTTCGGGAAGAATAAGTTCTTATAAAGAAAACTCAATGTGCTCTGAGATAACGGGATGAATGGAAAAAGCTATTCACCTCCACTATCACTCTCAACAATTACAACCTGAGCATCAGAAAAGAGATTAAATCCTGCAAGATAACAGTAATATTTACCCGGACGTGTTAATGCAGTTGGAACGAGCTTTCGTAAATCGATTTCAAAGAAACCGGTATTGCCCTCTGAATTGTCACTTTTATATGCAGCAACAATTGGGATTGAATAGATCGGATCGTGATTCTGAAACTGTTTGAGGAGTATAAGATGGAACGGTATTGTTCTCAAGAGCTCACCTTCATCCATTTTGAACTCAAGAGGTGTTATGGAATCAATGGGAAAAGATGCTTTGAGGATTACAGATGCATCGCCTGTGCTAATTTTTTCCGGGAGAGTGAACTCCAGTCCCTTCTGCTCATCTTCGGGTTTGTTTAACACTTCGATAAAAAGATCCGGCTTTGCATACTGAAGCGGAGGAATATTTTCCGTTGGCTCTTCTATTCTTGAGTCAACGACTTCTATCTGTATGGAATTGGATTTCCAGTCGAAATTTATTATAGTAATAACATAATTGTCAGGCTTTAAATTTACACCTGTATTTTCAGCTACAACTTTTCGCATGTCGGAAATTGAGCATCCCGCTCCAAACTGATCTTTTACATATTCGGGTGGCTCCTCTATTTCAAAATTAGGTTTGCTGAATACTCTTCTCTTTTTGGGAATGATTGATGGTTTTGTTGC
The DNA here is from genome assembly GCA_001045525.1 of Chitinispirillum alkaliphilum. Lineage (NCBI taxonomy): Bacteria > Pseudomonadati > Fibrobacterota > Chitinispirillia > Chitinispirillales > Chitinispirillaceae > Chitinispirillum > Chitinispirillum alkaliphilum. Next base: position 9,594 of record LDWW01000043.1, read on the forward strand.
GATTATCTTACCCGTTGTCTTTGATATTATAACAAGTGCCCCGGCATTGCCTACAGTATACCAACCTCTGAGGCCGTCAAAAGAATTTGTAGCGATATAGGGGATACTTTCTTTTTTTGCAAAGTCGATTTTTTTGGGGGCGCTAATAAGTATTCCCTGAAATCGGTGTTCAAACAACTTTTCAGTTACTCCTAATTCATGAATGTTATCATCTGTTATTTGAAAATATTTTTCATCTTCAAGTGTTATGGCCTTCATAATGATCTCTTCTATAGTCATATTTTGTTCCTTTTTTGAATTATTCTCTTGTGTTCCACAGGATAATGTGTTCAGCAACAACATTAAAAAAATTATACTTAAGCTGATTTTTTTTTGATTAGCCATACGATATTATTCCCCTACCTTTTGCGAAAATCAGAACTGACATGCTCCCATAAAAGTATACACCCAGAAATGAGAGTTCTCACTTATATTTAATATACAAGGAGGACTCATGCCAGGAAAGAAGCATTACAAAGAGGAACAAATATTCCGTGTTCTTCAGCGGGCAGAAAAGGGTGAAAAAATCAAAGATCTGTGCAGGGAAATTGGTGTATCCGAACAGTGTTTTTTCAGGTGGAAGAACAAATATGGCGGGATGTCCAAAAGCGAACTGCAGCGTACCCGCCAACTGGAAGCAGAGAACGCCAGGCTCAAACGGTTACTTGCAGAACGAGACCTTGAGCTTGATGCCGTAAAGGAGTATTTAGCAAAAAACTTAAGGCCTGCTCAGCGCCGTGAGGCTGTGCAGGCCCTCATAGAGAGGAACGTACCCAAGACACGGGCCTGTAAGATCGCAGGGATATCCCGGTCAGCCATCTACAGGCCCCTGCGCAGAAAGCAGTCAGCTACAGATGTTGAACGTGTGCGGACGCTGGCTTCACGGTATCAAAAGCTTGGCTACAGGATGTTACATGGCATAGATCGTAATAATGGCGGAACAATGAATCATAAGAAGTTTTATCGCATATACAAGGAGCAGGGACTTGCGTTACGCTTAAATGACGATCTATTCTTTTCTATAATGAAACTTCAAGAAACCCCTGATGTTCCATTCCAAAAATCCACAAATAAACTGTTTTATATTCTTTTCCGGGGAGGAGAAGCTCGGATAACGAAAATTCAATATGCCCTGAAATAATGAGGTTTTCAAAATTACCTTCAGGCTCTCTTAAAATCGGAAGGGTAGTTTGCTTGTTGATTATCAGCTCTCTATTCTCATCAAATCCGACTAATCTGATCGGGAATGCACCATAAACTTTACTTCCGTTTATATCGATTACATCTGTTTCATTGGAATAAATAAAACGTGGCAGCCCATCAATACGGTAAAGTAAGGAGATTATAAAATCCTCATCCTCCTGTTTTTTATCAACATTCCATACTTTTTCGCTTTTATTTATGTGCTCCGAATCAAGATGTTTGAATATCAGCTCCTGAAGCATTTTGCCGGAAGGAGAAAGCGGCTTATTTCTTATGCTTTCCAGTATTTCCCCATAATGCTGTTGATTATCACTTGAAGGGATGATTTCTGTTATACGGCTGTTTGATATTTCAGGCCCACAGACTAATGTTACCTTATTTCGGCCGATATTGGAGGAAATGGATAGTAAATTTTCCAGATCGGTATTTACCCATTCTGCGACATAACCTGGAGATGAATTACGATTATTTGCACGATCAGGTGACCGTGTTAATTTGACCAGAGAAGTTTCTCCAGATTCCAAGTAAACGGAAAACAACCAAGTGGTTGTTTTCAGAGAATATTTTTTTCGCTTGGAAGATTCAATTGTACGTAAACAAATCAGAGGTGTACTGTTATGCTTATCTAAATAGATATTCAACGGCAAATCAATAACCATTACCTCTTCACTATTCCACAGTTTATCTTCGACAATTGTTTCGTTTATGTTTGATATGGGTTCATTCCAGTATTGTTCCTCCGTTAGTCCCAAAGGTCCATATTGATTACCGGATGTTTTTTCAGATTTTTTATCGGATGACATTGAACACCCCCAAAACAAAATAAATGTGATAGCTATATTAATTAGTTTCATGATAAATTACCTTGTCCATGATTTACGAATATCAGAAATGTCTTCTGCTTTTATATATGTAGTACAATTGTTACAAAAACAAAACTCTTTTGATGATTTCATATCAGATGAACCAAACATTATGCACGAAGCTGCTTTAGCTGCTTCAAAGATATGAAAAGTATCCTCTTTTCTTAATGTGGCCCTGAGACCATTTGCACAATGTGTGCCCTGGTGTCCACGCTCACCATATGCAAAACCTTTTGGTACACCTTCTGGAAATGGAATTCCTGGAATTGATTTATTAGTAGGTCTGCCGAAAGTATTATCAATTGATTTACATCTCCTAAATGAAAATTCAAGGAACCCATTGTATTCCATTCCAAAGATCCATAAATAAACTGTTTGATATTCTTTTTCGGGAAGAATAAGTTCTGATAATGTGCCCTGAGATAACGGGATGAATGGAGGCAGCTATTCACCTCCACTATCACCCTCAACAATTACAACCTGTGCATCAGAAAAGAGATTAAATCCTGCAAGATAACAGTAATATTTACCCGGATGTGTTAATGCAGTTGGAACGAGCTTTCGCAAATCGATTTCAAAGAAACCGGTTTTGCCCTCTGAATTGTCACTTTTATATGCAGCAACAATTGGAATTGAATAGATCGGATCGTGATTCTGAAACTGTTTGAGGAGTATAAGATGGAACGGTATTGTTTTCAACAGATCCTGCTCATTCATTTCGAACTCAAGAGGTGTTATGGAATCAATGGGAAAAGATGCTTTAAGGATTACAGATGCATCGCCTGTGCTAATTTTTTCCGGGAGAGTGAACTCCAGTCCCTTCTGCTCATCTTCGGGTTTGTTTAACACTTCGATAAAAAGATCCGGCTTTGCATACTGAAGCGGAGGAATATTTTCCGTTGGCTCTTCTATTCTTGAGTCAACGACTTCTATCTGTATGGAGTTGGATTTCCAGTCGAAACTTATTCCGGTAATAACATAAATGTCAGGTCCCAGATTTACATTTTTGTTTTCGGCTACAATTTTTCGTAAGTCGGAAATAGTGCAACTAGAGTAAAAAATGTCTCTCAGGTCTTCAGGTGGTTGTCCGATATTTTCGGAGGGGTGTCGAAACACTTTTGTTTTATGGGGCAGAATAGATGTGTGAGTTGCAACTATCTTTCCGGTGGTGTTTGATACTATGATAATTGCATTTGCATTACCTTGGTGAACCCATGGTCTTGTTCCATCATTTCCTCCTGCCGATATTATTGGAATTGTCTCATTTTTTGCCAAGTCTACCTGTTTGGGCCCTGTTCTCAGCAAACCTTGAAATTTGTGTTCAGAAATGATTTTTGTAATACCCATACTTCTCAATTTTTCATTTGTTAGTATAAAATATTTTTCATCTTCAAGTGTTATGGCCTTCATAATGATATCTTCTATAGTCATATTTTCTCCCTTTTTTGAACTATTCTCTTGGGTTCCACAGGATAATGTGTTCAGCAATAACATTAAAAAAATTAGATTTAAGCTGACTTTTTTCTGATTAGCCATACGATATTATTCCCCTACCTTCTGCGAAAATCAGAACAGTTAGCAGCTTTAAGATAAGTCTCGCAAATATCACAAAAACGATTTATGCAGGAAGAATCTCCGGCATGAAACATAACACAAATACCGGTCCTGTAGATTCCGTTTGCAACAGAGCCCGCTACTTGTTTGCCCTCTTCGATTACCGTGTTGCAGTGAGAGCCGATGCCTCCATGTTCGGTATATTGACGAGGATGTGCTTCAAGTCCCGGAGGGACTCTTGATGGCAAAGGTACCTGGTTAAATGCATGTCCAATTTCATGGGCAATAGTGTTGTTGAAATCAACTGGTTCTGTATATACTGCCAGAAGTTTTGAACCATTACACTCTCCCAGATACGGGCCGTCAGCCCCTCTTAAGGTTAGAGTAACATTAACAGGATTATCGCGGGTAGGAGTTGGAGCATCTTCGGATAGGGAAACTTCAACGACATTTAAAGAGGTCCTGTTTCTTGGAATAGTGATATTATCATCCGTAATATTTCCTTTTCTGCGTGTAAGCGGTTGTACCCATTCCCCCGATACCACCAAATTACCGGTCAATGCCGGTTTAAAGACGTTTAATTGTTCGTTTCCGTCGGATTCTTTGTATACATTAAATATTTTTGATTTTTGAATCATACTAAATGATATTTCACTAGAAACACTTCCGATATCCCACGCACTTTGACACACTATTAAGTGAGCATTTGGCTTTTTTGACGGATTGAGTCTAAACATGTCGTAGAAATGTTGCTTGTTATGGTCGCCGATTACCGAAATTTCTCTATTTGAATTGTTCGCTCTAAGCATCCACTCTGGATAATAGGTGCGATCCGGTGTTTGATCTTTTGAATACAAAACAGTAGTTGATATCTGCGGTTCAACAAAAACTCTCTTATAGGCATCATGAAACTGTGTTAAGGGTGGTAAGATCATGTTTTGTTCATGCGTGTACTGGTACCAAATTCTCCTCCAGTTCTCCACCTCAAGTTTCAATGGATAATTAACCCCATCACTTCCTACTTCAACTGAAAACTTGTCTCCACCAGCAACTCCACATTCAAGTATAATTGTTGCCTCTCTGTCAATAAAATCTGTTGTACACGTTATTATTCTCTGGTTAAATTCCTGTAAATCAGCATGTTCCCAATAACGTTTTATTCCGGTCTTAGGTTCTGTACGGGCACTATTATCCTCGTGTGCTGTTATCTTCCAGTATACAACCCCATCTGAAACCTCCTGAGCCGGACTTTTCGGCCTAACTTTAATCGTCAGAGCCGTACCCTCTTCTCTGCCATTGGAATCCAGATTTACATACTGCTTGTGTGGTCTGTTAGTGTGAATTATTGGGTGTACGAATTCAAGTAAAAAAAGTTGTTGACGTCTGAATTCTATCGCCTCAACAGCTCTTCTCTCAACCCGTTGCTCATCATAAACAGGATTTTCATCTTTTGTCACTTTTTCACTTTTCCGGGGATGATCGGTAAGCTCAGGTGCCTTGCTTTTCTCAAAAAACACAACCTCCACTCGCCTGTTTCGCGGATCGCTTCCCGGTATCCCCTCAATCGGAAAAGATTCTCCGCAGGGGTAAATCCCACAGTTCCCATACCCATACTCAAGTGACGGCAACTCGTCTGATTCGAGAAGGTGTTTGCCCTCATTTATGACAATTGTTACCATTACTTCAAAAAGTGCCACCCAGGTTTGGGGCCCGATTTTACCATCTTCTGTTATGCTCTTTGATAATCTGCTGTTGTACTCTTTCTGAAAGTTTTTTAGCCCATTCTCGGTTTTTGGCCCATTTATCCCATCTACGTCTCCCGGATCACATGGCCAGCCATATTGCAGACCCAATGTTTTTAAACTGTACTGGTAATCCTCTATCTTACTTCTGTACATGGTTAAATTTTTCCAGGTTTCACTATCCCGGTCAAGCAAAGCTTTTATGGCAACACTACGATCTTTCGACAGATCCCAATTGTACTCTTCACAACCTGTAACATCGGTATGACCGAATAAAACTACCTCCCTCCCCGAATGATCCTGGGCAAACTTATATACTGTAAGAAGGGTTGTAATAAGAGCACCGTCTCTGTCAAGGAACGGCACCGCGCTTTCAGAATGAAAAAGCACATCTGAAATTTCAACATAATCACAGATCAGTTTCCGGCAACCAATAAGAGGAATATCACACTTATTTCCATACTTTCCCTTTACTACCGGCTCAAACTTGATTTTTACCTCTGCTTCACGTTTTTTGGGCTTTTCGAGATCAACACACCACTCTGCAGAACCTACTCCGTTACTAATTTTCCCGTTGGCTGTGGCAAATTGTATGCTGCTTTCATTACCTTTATAATAGTAGATTTCAAAACTGATAGACTCACCATTCCGAGCGCCATCAACATCTGCCAAAAGCCTGATCGTATCCCCTTCACTTGCCTGCCGTTCATTTACAAACTCAGGAACTGTATGCTCCCACCCCGGGCTGTATACACTTATTGCCGCCCTTCCCGTTGGTTTATTACTTGTATGTAAATTCGGATCATCGGTAACTGCCGGTTTTTTAAGATCTGCTTCAAAGCATCTTCTTTCTCCTTCGTTTTCGAATACAAGTTCCTCCATTGCCTGACCATACCACTCGATTTTGGACCATAAAAAACCCGGTACATGGGTAATCTCCATCCACCCGTAACGCAAACTGAGGGTCACCATGTGACCGTACTTCTCATACAGGTGATCTTTGACATTAGCCATGACCAACTTGATAGAACTGATTTTTGCAGGATACAACTCCTGTTTAAAATAGATCTCCTCATTTCCCTTCCCATGCATCGGATGCCTTGGCCAGAGAAACTCAACCCTATCAAACTCCTCTTTATACATCATCATGCGGTAAAAAAGCGGCAGATATCCACCATTATCCATTACAACTTTTACCGGTCTGTTTTTATACCGGTACTCATCAGAATAATTTCCCCGGATATTTTCTCCGTCAATCCCTGTGTTAAATTCATTTCCGGTCCACAAACCGCTTAAGTCATGTGCCTTCACAGGACCGGCGATTGTTTTATCTTTAACTTTGAACTGGATATAAACAGGTAATGCCATTATGAAATTCCTGTGAATTAAAATGGATAATATTCAGCGCCCCGGATTATTACTATTGATAAACAGAGGGAGAATATGAAAACAGAACAGATTAGATAATGTAAATAATTTCAGGAGGTACTGCATAGATTTTTTAGAAATAAAAAACCCAAACAACTCTCTCTGCTTCATTTTGGTTTGGAAAGAGAAGTAATTATGACCGGGATTGGTATAGTAATGCAGTTGAGCGGAAACTTAAAGATCTCGGTATCGAACTGTAATAACGCTCAATTGATATCAATACGGGTGATACTCTCCCCATCACAGGTAAAGCATATGGTACCATCCAGATCAGTCCGATAAATTGTCACGGCTTCATCTTCAAGCCTGTCCAAAACTTCCTCATGTGGATGTCCGTATATATTTCCATCGCCACACATAATTACAGCTATATCAGGATTTACCGCCCGTAAAAATTCTTTCGATGTTGATTCTCTGCTACCATGTTTGGCAACTTTAAGAACTGTACTACCAAGATTTTCATATCTGCTCATTATCTCTTGTTCCGCTTTTTTTTCAATATCTGCGGTAAATAGAAAACTGTTCTCACCATTTATTAATCTTAGAACAATAGCAGAGTTGTTCAGATCCCTTGTTGGGGTTACAGGGTGCAAAATATTCAGTTCAGATGTTTCTCCCAATTGTCGCACCATTTCAGCCCGTCCCTTTGTTACGCTTATCTCATTTCTTTCTATAACTTGAAGATAATCCTTATAGGTCACAGTCGTATGTGACAACCCGGGGTCTATAAGTTCCAAAACAGGAACAGTGTTCAATATACTTATTAAACCACCGATATGATCGGCATGAGGATGAGTAGCTATTACAATGTGCAGAGTATCAACATTTTCTGATTGTAAAAAGTTATGTACCTTACCTGCGGCTCTTCTTTCTCCTGCATCTATCAAAACATTTTTCGTTTCTGATCTTATCAGTATACAATCACCCTGCCCTACATCTATAAAACATACAGATATTGAATCAAACCCCTCCAGCTCTTTTGCAGGTGCAGACATAGGTTGTAAATAAAAACAGAGCAAAGTAAGTATTGTGGTTATACGCATAGCTGCCCCTTAATTTACAATCACCGTTAGCTTAACTTTTCACAATGTGAATCATTTTACATATATGTCTTATTGCAAAAAGAGTGACAGTTGTTCAGTCAAAGAGGTTTCTGATAAACCGGTTTAATTTGAGTGTGCTTTCATATATCAAAAGCAAGGCATACCATACCATATTTCACCATATAGTGTGTGCCTGGATTACTGTTGAACAGTATACTCGTTTAACATGGTATATCTGTAAACAGGTCAGCTTAACCAGCACTTTCTCATATTGAGGTATTTTCCCCTGAACAGTTCTTTTACATGCAAACTTACTCAGCCTCTTTAGCCGCTTAAAATCACAGCCCCAAAATTAACCACCGCACCCCAGAACTGCCGACACATGTTTATCATTAGTAAGCTTAGTGGTGTTTCTGGTTGTGTGCGTATCCACCTTTTTGTACAGGCTTTATTGCAAGAAAACACTACAAAGAATGCAGTTTCAGGTTTGCATGAAATAAAAAGGGTTTTTTGAGTTTGCTCAGTTTCTGTGGGTGGGGAACATGTTTGGAACCATGGCCCGGAATGCTGAAAATACAGGGCACCAACATTTTGCTTAATATGTTTTTCGGTCCGGTAGTAAATGCATCCAGGGGAATAACCTATCAGCTCAGTGCAAGAACAAACGAATTTGTGATGAATTTCTCACGCGCAATAAATCCTCAGATTACCAAATACTATACCCTGAACCAAAAACAGAAAATGTTCAGCCTTGTGACCCGAGGTTCAAAATTTGCCTTTTTTCTGCTGTTTTTTATCTCCATGCCCCTGTTGCTGAAACTTCATTCATTCTTACACTCTGGCTCAGCGATCTTCCCGAGTATGTGGTTCTGTTCACCAGGCTTATAATTGTAATTGCACTGATCGACTCACTCTCCTATCCCATTATGACCGCAGCACAGGCGACCGGAAAGATCAGAAATCACCAGCTTGTTGTTGGGGGAGTACTTCTTTTTAATCTGCCCATATCCTACTATTTCCTTAGTCTTGGGTATCCTCCTCAGGCCGCATTGTATGTGACCATTGGTACTGCCACATAATGCTTTCTGATGAGAGTAGTGATGTTGCAAAGAATGATAGGACTGCCACTTAAGGATTATTTCAGGTCATTGAGGTGCTGGATCACTTCATAACCAAAGCGACCTTTGTAAAAGGGTACTTTGAGAGTTGACCCTGAGAGCTTTGCTGCAAAGCGCAGGGCACGGGCAAGTTCTGTGCGAAAAACACACAATTCCCGGATGTATCTCTTTAACTCCCTGCCTTCACCGGTGCTGTTTTTTTTGTAATGAACCCACTTTGACTGCGCGCCCGGGTACCGGCCCCGGCAGCCGCCCAAATTACTCTTATTCTCTTTCTCAATCTCTTTTACTTTAGATTATACTTCCAAGAACACTTCGACAATCCCGATTCAGAAATCGGGATGCTCCCTTCGACTGGGAGCTCAGGACAGGCTGTGTGAGCGAAACTAAGAGAAAAACCGGAAACAAAATTTCTTATACCCCCCCACCGTAGCAATAATAAACTCACAAACGGTCACACAAATACCGCCCGGGTAAACCGCGCAAGGGGGGACGGCTATGTGGCGCTTTCTTAAGTGCCAGTGCCCTCAAAGGGCGGAGCGTCTTCGCGAAGCCCTACAAACGAGGCACCGAGGAGGAATCCCGATTTCAATCGGGAAGCCTGTAGGAGAACCGGTAAGTTTACAGTGAGCCTGGCCGAACTGTCTTCGGCATGCGCCCAAATCATTCTCAATCCCTTTCTCAATCTCTTTTACTTTAAATTATACTTTCACATTCTTTTTTGTTCACCAGTATGGTGCATAATGTCACCAGTATGCTACATAATGTCACCAGTATGCTACATAATGTCACCAGTATGCTACATGATGTCACCAGTATGCTACATGATGTCGCGTATT
>LDWW01000044.1 GCA_001045525.1 Chitinispirillum alkaliphilum
CCATGGGTGTGAAATGCTCTCCCTATAAGTGAATCGCTTCTCAGTTCTTCGCCAAATCTCATGGTCCCATAGTGATAACCAAAACCCCCCTGGCCATCGATTACGCTTTGGTCCCAGACCGCAACAAATCGTGTATTCCCCGAAGAATCAAGGAATGCAGAGTGATGAATGTCAAAATCTGTATCTATTACTCCTACTATCACTCCTCTGCCGGTCACCGGATAAGGAAAAGCTGCGGAAAAATCTCTCTCGTGTACCAGATCTGTACGGCTGAACTCCCTGGCTGCATCAAGCTGCGGCGATACTTTTCCAGGCTCCATAACCAAGGCAATCCCCGGAGTCGACCTGAGCAGTGAGATATTCTGCTCACACCCCATCAGTGTAAAACTGTTCCCCCTTCTTGAAACCACTCTCCAGCCGCGTGAAGTGAATGCTCTTTCATCTATGGCACCTTTCATTGTTATGTGTACCCTGACCGGTTGAGTGCATTCAACCGGTTCATCCCCTGTGTGGATAGTGTCGGTTATTTTAATCTGTGATGAGCCGAACTGAAATGTTCCTGCAGCTCTGGGGGGGTGCTTGGGTCTGTTTGCTCCGAAACTGAGAGTGAAAAACAGAAAAACAGAAATCATAATAAAGGCGGATCTTTTCACAACAGTTCTCCCCGAAAAATTTAAACATAATCAATTCACACAAGGGCATCTGTTATAATTATACAACCTTAACGGGGTAATTCCCACAAATCGGCAGGAAAACAGGCCTGTCTGAGTACAGCCGGGTTCTCTTGCATACAGGTTCTCAGGGGCTTGGCCAGCTACGGACAAAGCTTACAGAAAGATAATCCCCCCCAGTCCTCCCATTGCGATATAGATAAGCGGATGGAGTTTGAATCTGAAAAGAAGAATGAGAGCAAAAGTGGCGAGGGCGATTATGACTGATACAAAATCGATCAAAGCCCCCCGGGCATAGATAAGAACCGCGCTGAGGATGAGACCAAAAACCGCGGGTTCAACAGCAGAACGGATCCTCTTAACAGAACCCTTTTTGGCTATGAACAGGGCGGATACAACTATAAGGGTGCAGAGGATAATTGACGGCATAATTACCGCAAGTGTAGAGAACAGGGCTCCTGTAAACCCTGCAATTCTGTACCCGGCGAATGTTGCAGCATTGATAGCTATGGGACCTGGTGTCATCTGGGCAACAGCAATCAGTTCAGACATCTCCATGGCACTGAGCCACTGGCGTGTAAGGACAAGTTCATGCTCAATCAGCGCAATCGCAGCCACACCTCCGCCATAGGCGCCTATACCAATGATAAAAAAGGCTATGAACAGATCGATCTCATTCATGGTTACTCCCCTTTTCCCTGATCGAATCCCTTCTCCAAAGAAGAAAATATCCGATACTACCTATCAGTAAGATCGTGAAAACCGGGTGAATCCAGGGGGCAAGAGTTATAAGAAAAGCAGCTGCAGAGAGTACAATTTTTAAAATCCCCCTGAGCATGGTACGGCCAAGACTAAAAGCTGTATAGGCCAAAAGAGCTGAAACTGAAGCTGATGCTCCCCTGAGAAAAGAGAAAACTACAGGGTGATCAAAATAGGGGAACAGAAAAGCAGAGACAAAAAGCATTATAAGAAATGCAGGCATAACCACACCGGTGCAACAGAGAAATGCTCCCCTGAAGCCGCGAACCTTAAACCCATAAAGAATAGAAAAGTTAACGATAATGGCCCCGGGAATGCTGGTCGCAACGGTGACCTGTTTGGAAAATGATTTTTCATCAATCCATTTTCTTGCTGTAACAATCTCATGGTGAAGCACTGAAAGCATTGCCAGTCCGCCGCCTACGGTGAATGCCCCTACTTTGAAAAATATCGGAAAAAGTTTGAGCAGAGGAGGTTTTTGGGTGTGGTTATTTTCCATAGCTGTATAAGACAATTGATTTTAGAGTAATTAAATGAAAGGATAGAAGATACACCCTGACATCAACTAAACCAAGATAATAGCTCTTTCCGGTTAAGTAATAAGAGTTAAGAATATTCTGGGCGCATGCCGCGGACGGCACCGGTTCTCCTTCAGGCTCTCCCGCAGAATGCGGGATCGGTCCCTCGTTTATAGCGCTTCGAGGACTTCGCTTATTTGGAGGGGACTGGACAATCGGAATTGTCTACCTGCAGTCCTCCCTGCCGCGTTTTACCCGGGCGGTATGTTTTGTCAAAACCGATTTTTTGTGTTTCAAGCTTCACTCTTCACATATACTAAAGTTTTACATATGAACTTTCACTCTAAAGGGCTACAAAATCGCTTACCAAAGCGTGCCCCCGTGAGTACGACCGCATTGAATGGGTAGCGGAAGATTTAGGTGTCCGCACCTAAAGCTGCAGCGAGGGAAATGCTTTTCCCGTCCATATTATCTTACATCTTCTTTTTCCCTTCCTTTCCTTTCAAACATTTCTTCCTTTTTCTATCCTCTCCCCTTGCCCCACTTAACACGCAGGAACTTATATTTAAAACCAAGTATGACATTTCACTTTTTCCAATCCAATCCGGACAAATAAAACCTGAACATTGCAACCATATTTTTCAGGAGGTTTGAATATGTCAGAACAGAATGCCTTTAAACTGCTTGCCCCCCGTCTTCTGAAGATGAAATTTGACAAAGTAAGACGGCCCGATATGCCTGTCAAGGAAGCGGTGCATGAGGGATACTGCACCCTCACGCTGCTTCAGAAAGATTGCGTTTCACTGACAGAAATCGGTTATGATACAGACCTGACACTGAAAATTGAACAGGCCATAGGGGCTTTTGCTGTTGCGGAAGCAAAGCTTGTCACTCTTCTGGGCGAAAAGGAGGAAGCGGTAAAGAGGTGGCGGAAGAAGAGAACGGAAGGGTATCTGTTAAGAAAACACCTTATCGATACTCTTAAGTTTGCCTGCAGAAATGACAGGGAAGCTCTCTCGAAACTTAAGGAGTTCCGAAGACGTCCATCGCAGGCTGTAATGATCCTTGACCTTCACACTCTGGCAAAACTTGCCCTTGTCTATGAAAAGAAACTCAGAAAGATCAATTTCAACATGGATCAGATCGACCACTGCATTGAACTGGCCGAAAGTTTGGGGCGGCTTTATGCTGAGAGTTTCTGCGCCGATAAACCATGTCAGATGAGAGAGATTCGTAACCGTGCCTTTACTCTTCTTAAAAAACTGATAGCCGAAGCGAGGGCGTATGTTACTTATCTCTTCAAGGGAGATGCCGAAAAGATGAGACTTTACAGCAGCACATACAGGAGACGCAAATACAGAAAAGGAAGAAAAAGAGGGCTTAAACCGACTCAGCCAAAAATTACAGCTAAGACCAGCGGGAATTTTCAGGAGAACTCAGTGCCAGTACCGGTACAGGAGCCAAATGAGAGTTTTGAAAATCCGCACTCAGAAAATCCCGGCTCACATCCGTACAGTTCAGACGGAAGCTAAGACTGTACTTTTTATGCAAAACCGCTTTCCTTTGCTCTCAAACGCATTTTCTAACAGATGCGACATCCCCCCCCTTTGTCTTAAAATAGAAAAAATCACCCATTTATAACCAAAATTTCTGCATAACCCACAATGTTGCCTGCATAACTGTTAAGTTTATCTGTTCCATACCCAGAATTGTCCTGAATCTGTTCGCACTCATACCCCAAAGATATCAAACATACCGTGATAATAATCTTTCAAAGTGTGCATACAACTACCTTGTACCATGTAAACGTATGTACAGCAATCTGTTAACAATAAATTATCACCCTGCGAACAGCACATTGCCACGATGATAACAGACCAGTATAACCCTGTTAACCCGGGTTAAATTCTTTGAAAACGGTGGTAAAACGGGTATAAACAATATCATTCAAAAACTGCACTGGTGCTGTTCGCAGTATTCAGTCATAAGATTCACAACCACTCAGAACCCTGTTGATCTAATGATGAGGTTACGTTTTCATGCTACGGCATACAATAGACTACTGGTTTTACGATATATTCTCTGCTTTCAGAGGGCTGTTTGCTTAAAGCTGCAGCGAGGGAAATGCTTTTCCCATCCAGATTATTCTGAATTTTTTTAGGCCCAAGCGGCTGGTTTATACACTTCCCCCAAAAAAAATGGGTGACATTATGCGTTAGGGATAATGTTTGTGGGTGTTAATACAAGATGCTGTTACCGAATGCTTTACACTTTTAACTCAGAAACGGGCAGATAACAGATGTAAGATTCTTAGTGGATACCTAAACGGTTTCCCCTGCATTATTTTATATCCACAAGCAGTTCAGTTACTCTCTAATCAAAGGAACATTTCATGAAAGAACTCACCCCCCGCCAGCGTCAGCACTTAAAAGGCTTGGGTCATTCACTTAAGCCTGTGATCAACGTGGGCAAGGAAGGGATAAGCGAGAATCTGTTGAACGGGGTATCTAAAGCTCTTGATGATCACGAGCTAATAAAAATCAGCATTCTGGACACTTCAGGGCTTGAGCGTAAGGAAGCCTCAAAGCAGATAAGCGAGGCAGTTGGTGCACAACTTGTAAGTGTTGTGGGTTTTAAGATTCTTCTGTTCAGACGAAACGAAAAGAAGCCCAAAATCGTACTCCCGTAAGGCAGGGGTTTCTCTTTTTCAGGGAAGTACAGATGGAAAAAAGACGGATAGTGTTTCATGTGGATATGGATGCTTTCTTCTCTTCCGTTGAGCAGCGCGACAACCCGGATCTTAAAGGTAAACCGGTTATAGTAGGTGCAAAACCTGGACAGCGGGGAGTTGTCAGCGCCGCCAGTTATGAAGCGAGAGGGTTTGGGATTCACTCGGCAATGCCGGTAAGTGAGGCTTTCAGACGTTGTCCGCAGGGAGTTTTCATCTCACCCAGAATGGATGCTTACACCCGTGCCTCAAAAGAGGTCATGGCCATACTCAGCGAATTCTCTCCTGGAATCGAGCAGATATCTGTTGACGAGGCGTTTATCGATATGAGTGGTTCTGACCGTCTTTTTGGTCCTCCTTATGAAGCGGCCAAAAAGATCAGCACAGAGATAAAAACTTCCCTTAAGCTTACCGCCTCCATAGGAATCGCTCCAAATAAATTCCTGGCAAAAATTGCCTCTGATATAAATAAACCCGACAACATTACCCAGACCCCGTTTGATCCGGAGAAAATAATTGAATGGCTCTCACCTATGCCCGTTGGCAAGATATGGGGTGTAGGCCAGAAAACCAGGGAGATCCTCCATCGCAACTGTGTTTACAAAATCGGCGACCTTCAGGGGAAATCCGCCGATGTGCTGGAGAAAAAGTTTGGTAAGTATGGGGCCTCCCTGTACTACCTTTGCAGAGGAATAGATGAGAGGCCGGTTGAGATGTCAGGGGGTGCCAAATCAATCTCAAGGGAACACACGTTCCATACCGACAGCTCTGACCGGGAGGAGTGGAAAAAAGTTCTTCTTACTCTTTCGGTCGATATCGCAAGAAAAGCAAGGCGCAACGGAATGAAAGGATCCACAGTTGTTCTCTCCTACAGGCATTCCGATTTTTCCCGCCACTCCAAACGCCTGCCACTTCCCTACCCCTGTGATATCTCAAAAACAATCTATGAGTACGGAGTGAAACTTCTCTCACGAATAGAGGCTACAAGTCTGAGACTCATAGGGATTGGAATCTGTGACTTTCAACGGGAACAGCAGCTTGATCTGTTCCGGCAGCCTGAGCAAATCGATACCCTTCAAAATGCCGAGCGAGCTGTTGACAAAATAATACAAAAGTTTGGTGAGGGAAGTGTATCAAAGGGTACGCAGATGGAGAGCAGGGATTAACAAATTAAGAAATGCTAATCCCTGAGGTTTTGCGTTTACAGATTTTCACCATTGGCAGCAATAACATCCCTGTACCAGTGGCCTGAATCCTTGATAATTCGATTCTGATTCTGAAAATCCACATAAACCATACCGAACCGTTCCTTGTAGCCCTGATTCCATTCGAAATTATCCATTATTGACCAATGAAAATACCCCATCAGATCCACTCCTTCACTGGCGGCGCGTTTATAGTTAAGAAGATATCTTCTGGTGTAATCGATTCTCTGCGGATCATGCACTTTGCCATCACTGTGAACCCAGTCCAAATTTGACATTCCATTTTCAGTGATAACGATAGGTTTTCCATATCTTTCGTAGAGAAATTTTGGTCCCCAGTAGAGCCCTTCGGGAACAACAGGCCATGAAAAAGCTGTGAGTGGCTGACCGGTCTGCGGCTGCTTCACATTCCACCCATTCACCTTATCAGGCTCTACTACATAACCCTGATAGTGATTGGTGGCAAAAAAATCAAGGGGCTGGCTGATAATCTTCATGTCGTCAGGCCCCATTTTTGGCATCAACCCCTGAGCCAATTCAAGCCCGTCCTCAGGATAGCTTCCAAAAAAGAGCGGATCGAGCCACCAGGTGTTTGACCAATCAGGAAATTCCGATTCCTGGCAGGAGAACATTATTTTTCTGGCAAGTTCGATATTCTCTGCAGTTTCTTGGTGAGGGATGGCCACATGACAAACCGGAGCGATACCTATTTTTGATGGGGTTTTGGCCTGATCCCGGATTACCTTTACAGATTTACCATGCGAGAGCAGTACGTTGTGGATTATCCGTAAAATATCTCTTCTACTTAATTTGATCCCGGGGGCATGTGTCCCGGTAACATGTCCAAGATTAACGAAGATTCGCGGCTCGTTAATTGTAAACCAGTTTTCGACTCTGTCCGAAAGCGCCTCAACCAGTGCGCTGGTGTATTCTGCGAACCACTCACTTGAGTCATCATTGAGCCAGCCACCCCTGCAAAACAGCTCATAGGGATAATCCCAGTGAAAGAGTGTCGGAAACGGAGTGATACCCGCCTCCAGCAGTTCGTCTACAAGTGAACTGTAGAAATCAATCCCCCGCGACTCGATTCTCCCGGTTCCCTCGGGCAGAACCCTTGGCCATGAGACTGAGAAGCGATATGCTTTCAATCCCATCTGTTTCATTACCAAAACATCATCTTTGAACCTGTGATAATGATCACATGCGACTTTCCCGTGTTCCCCGTTCAGAACCGCGCCCTCTTTTTCACAGAACACATCCCAGACAGAAAGTCCTCTTCCATCCTCATTCCATGCACCCTCGATCTGATAGGAAGATGATGCAGCACCCCATATAAAATCTTTTTTAAATCCCATTGGCCCTCCTTTAAACTAAAATAAACTGTTTGACAAAATTTACATTTTGCCAAACAGTTTTCAAGTTTAAAGTATCTCAGGCACTTAGTTCGAGCATACGAACTAGGGAGTGGCGGGCTTTTTGTGCAACAGCGGGATCGAGAGTGATCACTTCTCCGGTTTTACCCTGCAGTGAAGACAATACAAGCTCAAGACTCCCTTTCTTCATGTTGGGACAAAGAAGATTGTTTGCAAGCGGGTAAAACTTTTTGCCGGGATTGTTTTTCTCAAGTGTGTGGATCAAACCCAGTTCAGTGGCGATAATATATTCTTGTTTGTCACACTTTGCTGTAAATTCACACATCCCACCGGTTGAGAGAATTTGGTCGGCCTCTTCCCTGCATGACCGGGGAGCTTCGGGGTGGATCAAAACAACAGCCTCTGGATACTGTTCCCTTGCAGAGCGAATCATCTCAGGCTGAATACGGACATGAGTGGGACAAAACCCATCCCATAAAATCATCTCTCTTTCCGTTTGCTCCTGAACAAATGATCCAAGATGGCGGTCGGGAACGAAAATGATCCCCTTATCGGAGGGCAGTTTATGAGCGATTCTGACAGCATTGGAACTGGTACAGCACACATCACTTTCTGCCTTGATTTCAGAGGTGGAATTTACATAGCACATTACCAGATGATCGGGGTGTTCCTGTTTCAGGCTCACCAGCTCTTGTGCGGTGATCATATCCGCCATGGGACACCCTGCATCAGGGGTCGGCAGTACAACCGTTTTTGAGGGACTGAGGATGTGGGCGGTTTCGGCCATAAAACGCACTCCACAGAACACAATCATGTCAGCTTCTGAATCTCTTGCTTTCACAGAAAGTCCGTAGGAATCGCCAACATAGTCGGCAATATCCTGAACTTCCCCGGGCTGATAGGTGTGGGCAAGAATGACGGCATTTTTTTCTTTTTTCAGCTTTTTAATTTCTTCTGATATTTCTTTCATGTATCAACTTACTCTGCAAATGGTGAAAGTTTGCGCAGTTTATCAACTATTGCGGGCATCGCATTTATCACTGCATCGATTTCTTCATCAGTTGTATATCTGCTAAGCGAAAACCGTGTGGAACTGTGAGCGAAAGTATAGGGTATACCCATGGCGATCATGACATGTGAGGGTTCAAGAGAGCCTGTGGTACAGGCTGAGCCTGATGAAGCTGCGATCCCGGTTTCATCAAGATGGAGCAGTATCGCTTCACCCTCTATGGCTTCAAAACTAACATTTGTTGTATTTGGAAGACGCATTTCCCGGTTACCGTTAAGCTTTGCGTTCTGACATTTTGACAAAAGTGCGGCTTCAAGACGGTCGCGAAGCTTCTTTACCCGGCTGTTCTCCTCTTCCATGTGGGCAATGGCAAGCTCGCAGGCCTTACCAAGCCCTACAATATAGGCCACATTTTCCGTGCCCGCTCTCAAACCACCCTCCTGATGCCCGCCGTGAAGAAGTGGCGGAACTTTGAAGCCTTTGCGAACGTAAAGGGCCCCTACTCCTTTGGGAGCGTGAACCTTGTGGCCTGAAAGTGAAAGCATATCAACAGGTACTTTGGAAAGATCAACAGGTACTTTCCCCACAGCCTGAACTGCATCAGTATGGAAAAAACCACCCCGCGCCTTTACACGGTGTGCAATCTGCTCTATTGGAAAAAGAACCCCTGTCTCATTGTTCCCCCACATAAGTGACACAAGTGTATCTGAGCCGACACTGTAGTCGTCAATTATCTCAGGGTGAATCATACCTTCGCTGTCAACCGAAAGCTCTGTTAAAGAGCAACCGGTCGCTTTAAGATAACGGGCTGTATTGCGTACTGACGGGTGCTCTACTGCACTGGTAACAATTGAGCATTTGCCATATTTGGAAGAATTTGTAAAACCTTTCAGTGCCATATTGTTGCTCTCAGAGCCGCAACTTGTGAAAATTATCTCTTCGGGTGATGCCCCAAGAAGTGCGGCAACCTGTTCCCTTGCCGTCTCAATATGACGATGTACCATACCGCCAAACCGGTGTATGCTTGAAGGGTTCCCGTAGCTCTCGCCTAAAAAAGGAAGCATCACCTCGAGTACTTCGGGGTCTACCCTTGTGGTAGCATTGTTATCTAAATATATCGTATCCGTAATTACCTCCCTGTCAGGATTTATCGTACTCTAATTGCTTAGAGAGCATTAATAAATTGAAAACAGCCAGTACAATCATGATTACGGTTTTCACATACCCCAGAAAGCCGTATACAGTGCGAAAGGGGTTTTTCATTTTTCTTACATGATTGGCTCTGAGAATCGATGACATCCCATCGATACCAATGATCACTACCCACAGAGCTACAAGTCCGCTCAACATTCGTGCTGGTCTCATCATTTTAGTCTCTCCCTGCACTGTGATTGTAAAGTTTTTTCTCAATGCATAAGCGCAATATATAGGAAAATAATAAATTACAGTCTTTTTTACCCGTTTATCTGCACAGATTTTGTGAATTTGGCATTATTGAGACCTGCAAAGTATCAACATTTCAGGATGATTATCAAACAGCAGCTCCCCCCCTTAAGGAAAAAAGTTCGGGGGTATCTGTGGTACAAAAATGGAGAAAAAAAATATACTCATGTGGGCAACCTGAATAGTATATTCTGAAGTCTGTGCTGAATGTTTGATCTTTAACACATTTTTGCCTTCGATCATTAAAGTGGTTATCTGAAAACATTAATAAGAGCACCGGGGTTTATACAGTTAAGAGTTAACTACTCCCTACCAAACACCTGAAACATTATAGAAGCAGGATTTGAGAGTACAGAGTAAAAAGTTGTTGAAAAAAATCCATTCTATAGTAAAATAAATAGTGCAGTGATTCGCACTCTTTAGAGTTGCTGAGTGTGCAATCACCGATTTCGAATTTCTCTCTCTCTCGCTTTACATTCCCAATTCTATTCTCGTGACCGGCCCCGAAGGGCATATACTGTTTTCTAAGTCGTGGAAAATTTAGGATGATTAACTTTCAGGAAAGGCTTGAATGATGATTAAAAAAACAGTTGGCTTTGAAAAGTTTGAAGTTTTTGCGCGGGAGCATATGAGTTTTTTTCCCTCCGGCAGTGAACTTCAATGGCTCCGGTATGTGTGGTCACAGATGATACAGCTCAATATGGCCAGCTACACAAATGAAATTGGAAGGCATCTGGTCTTTCTGCGGTTTTTGAGTTTGTATGAACAGATGAGTTGCTTTGTATGCCTTACGTTTGCCAAAAAGAGGCCGTTTCCTGCAGCTGAGGCGATGGAGAAACTTAAATTGTCAGATTTCAGGCTGGGTCAGATGGCTGGGCTCGATCATGATATTGAAACAGAGAACGAAGAGAGTCTTCTTGATTCAGGTCTGCGCAGTCTTGTGAGAGAGCAGCGCAGCAGTGTATACAATGCAATATTTCGTATATTCGGCGGAGAGTCAGGATTGCTTGTAAGTTTACTGTTGCTGCCAAGAGAGAGTCTCAATTTTTTTGATTTTGATCAGTTGTATGAAGCGTATGCACCCGATTTACTCGATTACCCTGCAGCATCACAACCAGCCAAAAAGGTTTCACCTCTTCAGGCGATGAAAAGCGGAACGTGTGCGTGAACTGTTGCTTGTTCCCGGCGTAATGGCCGGGAACAAAGGGGGGGTTTAGAAATGCGCATAAGGGATTGAGTTTAAAAGCAGGGTTGGCTATTTTTCTTTTTCCCGTTTTTCCCCTTATCTTCTTTTTTCAGGTCTTCACATGTAAGGCTATAGTCCTCAAATTGCTTGCGCCAGTCTCTGCACCACATGGTAAGGTCGGGTGAGTTTTTTATTCCGCAGAGCGCCTTCTCCTCTTCAAGCCTGTGCATTTTAGCTTCATCGGCAAGAGAGTAGAGTTTTTTTCTGTAGGTTTCATTTTCTTCGATTGGAATGGTTTCCTGAGCATATGCTTCTATTGACAGAAGATGTTTTCTTATGCACTTTTCGCCTCCGGTTTCACAGGGGCAGGCCTTATCAGCTTCATGGTCCTGTAACAAAAGCAGCTCTTTTACAATCTGTAGATATTGCCATTTAAGAATAGGTTTCACGCAGATCCTCCCCGGGTTTGTTTGATGTTACAGTTTGGTGTCAAATTCATCTATCCAGTAGGTGGCACCGACAGAAAGGGTCAGATAGTTTCTGAAATAAGCCAGGGTATGTGCCCACCACGAGTTGTTGTTTTCTTCTATTGATCCGAAGATGTCATACCCTACGGTTATGCCGAACCGATCGCTGTGGTTGTTTTTTCCGCGCCCCTTGGTAAGGCTGATACCTGCATAGAAATCGTTTTCAAACACATAGATCAGTTCAGTTTTGAATATGCTGTAGTAGTCGGTGCCTATGGAAGAGAGGTCAAATCCTGAGCGGGCAAAGCTGAAAAACCTCCCCCAGCTTTCAACCCCGATTCTCACTCGTATAGGAATGTCGGGGTAGTAGATATTAAAAATTCCAAAAGCCATGCCCAGAGTATTGGCGATCTGGTCGTGAACAGAGAAACCCGCACTTGTAAGCCCGTCAAAGCACTCCATAAGTGTCCAGAATGCAAAACTGAGTGCTCCGGCAGCCGCGGCTGGATTTTCCAATGAGAAATAGTGATTGAGCAATCTGTAGTTTAGTTCTGTTTTCGCCGCGGCTCCCACGAAATGCCAAACTTTATCCTGAAGATAAGGTTCGTTTTCTTCTACATTGAGAAAGGGGTTTGAGTTGTTGATCGACTCTCCCTTGAAGTTGAGCATAAATGCGGGTATGCCTATGAATTCAACTCCCAGAACTGTAGCCCCGAGAAGGGAATTTGGCCCCGGGGGCGGGGTTTGGGGAGTGAAATTGAAAAGCTCTTTTAGATCTATATCAATTATGTCGATAACTTCGGTACTTTTTTCCCCTGCCTGCACAGTGACAACTGTACACAGCGCAAGCACAAGGGGCAGTATAGATTTCATTTACCCGCCTCCTTATTTTCACAAACAAAAAAGATTGACATTTGTGCCTGCAGGCTTTTGACAAAGTAAAAAAGAGTTTGAATCTCCGAAAAACTCTCTTCTTAACTGTGAGTCTCAAATAACATACCACGGAGTTTACCCGTGTAAACCTCAAACCGGGGAAAAGATCGCTTTTAAACGTTAAAAACGGGGGAAAAGAGGCATTGAAGCGGGTAAGCTTCGGAAGGCTATACCCAGACCGGGCTTCACCTTTTCAAACGGAGAATAGTGAAATTGAGAGAAGATGGATCACGGAAAAACTGCTTTCAAAAACACCCAGGGGAGATTGGAAACGTTACACCAAGTTTTTAAGAGCTGCTGAGGTTTTGGACTGCAGACTGGTCCGGAGTTCACAGCCTGCAGAGGTGAGATGAGGATATCCTTTTTATGTCCTGTCAAATTGTGTGGCGGCCGCAGCCCTGAGAGCAGAACCATTATCAGAGGTCCTGAGAAGATCGGCACCGGTGACCGACTGAAATGATCTGAGGTCGAATTCAGGTAGTATGGCAAGGAAATGATCGAAGATATCAGACTGTATGGATTCAAAGACTTTCCAGTCTGTGTTGTTTGTAAAAACATATATCTGCAATGGTAAACCCTGGGGACCGGGCTGGAGCTGCCGGACCATCTGGATAAGCTCCTGATGAATTCCGGAGTTGTTGCGCAGATACTCTGTACAGTAGGCTCTGAATGTACCAATATTGGTCAGTCTTCTGCCGTTTGCAAGAGAAGAGAGATCGGAATCGCAACAATCAATCTGGTTAAACTCCTGAATTTCTGACATCTTCTTACTCAAATACGGTTTGAGCAGTTTTATTTTCCTAAACCCTTCAAGGTCCTCCTCTGTGAGAAAGCGTATGGTGTTGAGGTCTATATTTATAGAGCGCATGATTCTTCTTCCGCCCCCCTCACTCATTGCTCTCCAGTTTTTAAAAGATGAGCTTACAAGCTCGTATGCGGGGATAGATGTAACTGTTCTGTCAAAGTTTCTCACACGTATAGTGGTAAGTGAGATATCCGTCACATCTCCGTCAGCCCCGTGCTTTGGCATCTCGATCCAGTCCCCTTTTCGAACAAGATCCATGGTTGTGAGCTGCACTCCCGCTACAAGGCCAAGGATGGAGTCTTTGAATACCAGAAGAAGAATGGCGGTAAATGCTCCAAGTCCTGAGAGAAAGTAGACCGGGCTTTTACCCGCCAGCTGGCTTATGGCGAAAACCACTGTCAGCAGAAAACCGATAATTTTGAAAGCCTGCAGAAATCCCGATATGCTTATCCTTTTAGATACCTCGTATTTCTCATAGATATCTTTAATTACATTAAGGAGAGCTTCATAGATACCATATCCGGCTATTATATAATAGAGGCTAAGGATTTTGGTGATATTTATATACACTTCGGTTGATCTCTCAAAAATCAGAGGCAACCCGAAACTAAGAATTGTTGCGGGGATAAGGTGTATGGCCCTGTTTACGACTTTTCTTCTTACAATGATTTTGCTCAGACGTGCAGATTTTCTTTCGCCTGCCATTTTTACCAGTCTCAGCAGGTATTTAAGAAAGAGGTAGTGCAGAAGTATAGCTGAGAGGAAAAGAACCGCCAGTGGGAGAAGATATTCCGGAATGGTGAAGTCAAAGTTGCTCAAAAGGGTAAACTCACTTTCTGAAAAAGGGGTTGAATCCTGCAGGAGCCGTATTCGTCAGGGTGCAGGAGATTAAATTTTTTCAAGGACAAAGAAAATATAAGTATTGTCAAAGCGAATACCTGCCCGGATGATTTCCTATAATCATGTAAAAATAGTATTTTCAAACAGTGATTGAATACTTAGTGACTAAATTTTATGTTTTGCTCTTAAGATGAAAGGGCCCGCAAATGAAAAAGGTGTTATTTACAATCTTAATAACAGCCGCAGTTACCTCTTTTTCGGTGTATTATTATTTTAACTCATTTCAAAGCGACTCAACTGCTCATTGCAGAGAGATCGAACTTCAAAGTGCCTATCAGTTCGTCAGCCACAGAATCGAACAGAAGAAAAGTGAGATAAGCACCCGTCTCATTCATTTTGCGGAAGCGGTAGCTGCAGACAGGGAATTCTCCCTGACTCTCCTTGCGCATAACGATCCATCGGCTCCGGCAGTCAGCAGAGCAGCTCTACGCTTTAAAAAACCGATGGGTTTTTCAGTTCTTGAGATAGCAGATTCTGCTTCTACAATTCTCTCAAGCGGGCATTTCCCGGCAAATGCCGGAAACAGCGCACAGAGTAAAGCCGAGCAGCTTGGCAGAACCGTCTCGGTTGTGAAAGACAACATTATGGGCAATGAGTTTCTCACCCTTCAGGCCAGGCACGATTTCACTATCGCAGATTTTCCATTCAAGGTTATGGGTGGAATCGTGATAGATGAGACTTTTCTGAATTCCCTTTCCCCTGATACAGATGTAAAACTTCTGCTGAAGAATGGCAACAGGGTTTCAGGAATGGAGGTGCGCAGCATTTCAGAAATCAGGGATGGAATTATAATTTTAAACGACACAGAATATCACGCCAGATCGATTCCTCTGAACTGCTCAGAAGGCAGCACGGTTTGTGAGCTCATTGTAGTGATAGAGAAATAAACAGAACACGTTTTGTAACCCGATAATTTTGACAAAGAGCATCGCAGCGAATGGACAGTATCAGAATCTTTGAAGTGCTCAGGGTAATTTTTCCGGTCTTTGCTATTATGGGGCTGGGGAAAATTCTGTTCAGAAAAAAACTGATGAACAAGGTTCATCAGGAATTTCTCAACGATATTGCCTACTACATCGCTCTTCCTGCTCTTATCTTTGTTGAGCTGGCGGTGCAGCCTTTTGATCTTCTGCTTGATCCGGTATTGATTTTTGCCCCTTTGCTCTCCCTCGGAGCGGTATTTATAGTTTTTACCCTGATTGCTTTGGTGTTTAAAATTAAGGGTCCTCTTGCGGCGCCTCTGATTTTCGGGACGGTGTGGGCAAACGTTGCCTATATGGGATTTCCTCTGGTCTCCATGGCTTTTGAGGATGAGAAGGGGCTGGCTATGGCTGCGATCATTAATGCTATTCCAATGCCGGTGTTTGTGGTTATATCATTTGTAGTAATGGGGCTTTACAATCATTCAAAGGATAAGAACCTGCTGCATCACATAAGACCCGCTGTTGTCAACCCCATTATCATAGCATCGGCTCTGGGGCTGCTCTCCTCTTTTATACTGAGCAGCTTTGGACTTAACAGCGCAGACAATAACACACCACAGTGGGTTTTTGTGACCGGTTCGGCCTTTCACTCATTTCTACAGATGATAGGGACGATGGGGCTTCCGCTTGCACTGTTGTCTGTGGGAGGAACCTTAAGCCTGGCATCTATGGGGAAAAATGTTTCTCTTCTTCTGCTTACCGTTTTCGGAAAGCTGCTGCTTGCGCCCTTTTTGACCTATCTGATAATAGTAAATCTTTTTCCCGGAGCGGATAAAACAGCCCTTGGAGTTTCAGTTTTACTTATGGCTACGCCCGTTGCGGTAGCGACATCAGTGGTATCCCCCAGATTCAATGTAAACAGTCAGTTTGTGTTATCCCTTCTTGCGGTAAGTACACTTCTAAGCTCCATAACCATGCCTTTTTGGCTATATATTCTTTTGTAGTTTTTCACCTTTTCTCAATTACTTTGGAGTCAAATTTTCAATGTACAGGCAAAGTATTAATTTCAAAAAGCTTCGACCACTTGCGGAAACCCTTCTCAAGCCCCGACATCTTGCCCTGAACACCTTCAAGCAGAAAGTGAATATTTATATTGAGAGAGAGCGCTTCATCATCAAAACAGCAGAGAATGAGGATGATTTGGCCAATGTACTTCGCCTGCGGTATGATGTTTTCTACCGGGAGCTTCTGGAAAAACGCCTTCTTACCGGTATAGATATCGATAAGTTTGATTTTCTGTGCGATCATCTCATTATTATAGATAAGAAAAGCGACAGCTATATAGGTACCTACCGTCTTCTTTCTTCACTTTTTTCAGACAAATTCTACTCGGCAACCGAGTTTGATCTCAGCAACATTCTCTCTCTTCCGGGGGTGAAACTGGAGCTGGGCAGAGCATGTGTACACAAAGATTACAGAACCGGCAGCACCATCACCCTTCTGTGGCGGGGGATATCAAAATATATGAGAGAGACCGGTACAAAATATCTCTTCGGTTGTTCAAGTGTGAAGAATGAGGATAAGACCGAGATCACCCGCATTTACCGTCACCTAAAAGCAAACAGCTTTACCGGTGAGGAGTTCAGGGTCTGTCCCCGCTGGAAATTCAGGATCAAAAGGTTACCTGTGATAATGAAGAGGCTCGATCAGAATATGCCTCTTGAAAATGACAGCGAAGTAACGGATCTGATTCCTCCTCTGCTAAAATCGTATATCAACATGGGCGCACAGGTCTGCGGTGAGCCTGCCTATGACAGGAAATTCAAATGTGCGGATTTCCTCACACTTTTCAACATCGACAACTCATCATCCCAAACCAAAAGAAAGTACAGCCTGTGATTCGCGCCATAGTAAAGGCAATCGGTTTTTTTCTGATGGTGGCAGTTTATTCCCTTGTCTCACTTGGTGCTATTTTCATTCTCAGAGGGGACAAACAGGAACGGGCTCTGATGAAATTGACTTCCCTGTGTGCAAAACTGGGACTGTTCATTTTCGGAATCAAGATCAGTATTAAAAACAGAGAAAATCTCTCCCGGATACCTCCTTGCTGCCTAATAATCTCAAATCACCTGACTTATCTGGATATACTTGTCATCTGCTCAAGGATTCCTTCACTATTCATAACTTCAGTTGAAGTAAAAAACACATTTTTCCTTGGATTCCTTTCGAGAATGGGGGGGAGTATCTTTGTGGAGAGAAGAAAAAAGACCCAGCTTCTCAGGGAAATTGAAAACGTGTCCGGGAAAATTATGCGTGGTACAAGAGTGACACTTTTCCCCGAAGGAACATCATCGAACGGTGAAACGGTTCTCCCTTTCAAATCTGCACTTTTCACCAGTGCGGTTTCTGCAGGAGTGGATGTTCAGCCACTTTGCATAAGATATCTCAGTATTAATGGTAAGAAGATAGACAGGGAAAACAGGGACTATGTTTTTTACTACGGAGATTTGAAATTTTTCCCCCACCTCTGTAAACTTATGACTTTAAAACGGGTGGAAGTTGAACTCTCAGTACTACAGCAGATAGACACAAAAGATTTAACCCGGAAGGAACTGGTGTCAGGGGCAGAAGCGGTGGTGCGGAACTGTTATGAATCAGGTGTGTAATATTCGTTTGGCGGGATGCAGCCTCCACCTGCAGTCCTCCCTGCCGCGGTTTACCCGGGCGGTATTTGTATCAATTAACTTTGTGTGTTTTATACTTCACTCTTCACATAAACTATGGTATCACACATGAACTTTCAATCTGAAGGGCTACAATATCGCTTACCTTAATGTGCCCCCGTGCTGTACGACCGCATTGAATGGGTAGCGGAAGATTCAGGTGTCCGCACCTGAAGCTGCAGCGAGGGAAATGCTTTTCCCATCCAAATTCTCCTGATGCTTTTTTATGTTTTGTCGTTATCGATTTCGACCGCGTAGACCAGAACCGCTTTCAGGCAATCAACCAGTTTACTATCACCGGCACAAAACAACCACCGGCTAAAATCAAACCCACCTCTACACCCACCACACATCTTTTTTCTCTCTATGCATATTTCGTCCCTGACGGGACTAGGAGATTTTTTTTGTTCAATTGGCTCTACAAACTTATCGCCCCTAACGGGGCTGTCGGAAAGAAATCCGGTGATAATTTACACTCTTCACCTGAACCATATTTTTGGACATGAATCTACACTCTAAAGGCCTATCCCTCCGACGGCGGGATAGCTTACTTTAGTGTGGCCGCGGGATGTACGACTGCATTGAAGGGGTGTGCCGAAAATCCCGGTGAGGTCTTCCGAAGAGTGAGCTGCAATTAGGGGAATGCTGCTTTCCCAAACCGGCAGATGTGGAAGGTACTGTATTCTGCTTACAATATTCAGTTAGAATTTAAAATGGAAGTTTACGAAATTATAAGAGACCAGAAAATCCCTGAGTTCATGATTATACGCAACTGAAAATGGTAAAAATTCTATTCTCATATCCTCATCAGTCGTTGAGAAGGGCGCGAGACGGAAACCAAAGTATTCCCGGCCTCTTTCAAAGGAGCTGACGTTAGCTAAGACAAATATTGACAATGTACTTCCAAATCTTTCGGAAAACCTTGGCACGTACGTAAGGTGAGATGATAAGATGAAATCTTTAAAAAAGTATGGAGCCAAATCTGTGGATGCTTTGGCGCCAAACGCCAGTCTTCTAAGAACATAATATGAGTAACTGAGGTCGATGTATCTCCCGCCGTTTACAAAGTCACTTTTTAGAATATTATCATTACCTATAGATATTTCGTTTCGTTTAAATACATTTATACTGTCGGGCTCGTCCGCATCGGATGAATCTATAATACCATTCTTTGAAGACGACAATTCTTCGTTTAAAGAGTGAATAGGAAAATCCAAAAGGCTGCTTTCAGTTGGAATTACCGAAATCCCAAGCATAAACAGAAAGAAAATAAGATTTGGTGTTGTTACACTCATGGCAGTTCTCCTGTCGACTTTTTTTTACTGGTTTCCGTCTTTTTTGATTGGCTCACCTGTTTTACTTTTCGTAGCTGATCATTAAAATAATTTCACCCATGATAATTTCGTACAGAAAAAATTGATTTAGTGATGTTCTCCTCTGTAGTTGTACATATCCAAAAGGGCAAATCCGAAGTTAGCAAACGGCCGATGAACAGGTTAAACAGTCTTTTTGTGGAGAATACCGTATAAAAAGGTGAACTTTTTGTTGTAAAAACACGATCAGAAGTATATTTCCTTTACATTGACTGATCAGGTAATCACT
>LDWW01000045.1 GCA_001045525.1 Chitinispirillum alkaliphilum
CACATTGCCTATTATCAGAATCGTACAGTTCTTTTGCTTTCTGTATGCCACATTTTTATTTTTTGGTTCATGGCAGGAATATGTTTAGGTAACGTTGTATTAGCAGAAGTATCGATACGCGTAACATATTCAGTGGCGTTAGAATATTTGAGTTCGTTTTTTTTGGGGGGGAAATGGTTGTAAACGAAAACTTAAAACTGCGACCACGTAAACATGTTAATGAGGTAGGAAAAACTGCAGTTATGTTCCCGCTCTTGCCGGATGATCAAACTTACCGGAAGTGGCGGCTCTATCCCTTTGAGCCAATCCCACAATAGCTTTAGCCCATCCGTTAAGCACAAACTCAACTCCAACAAGCACCCCAAGTAACCAAAAACTTACAACCGGCCACTGACTGAAAACTATAATACCCAATGCCAATGAGAGTAGCCCGCTAACTGCCTCATGCCTCCATTTTATCCCACGATAAACAAAAGCAGATGAGAGTTTGCGTATCCCTTCTAGCACTATAAGAGCTGCAATGAAAAGTGAAATAACCGCAGCTCCTATCTGAGGGAACAGAATTAAAAACACCCCGAGCAAACCGCTGAAAAATGAAACTGCGATTCTGAAATTATACCCTTTCAGGTGTCTGTTTCTGTATGCCTCCAGGCCATCAAGAACTCCACGCACAATAAGAACAATACCGAGAATAAGGATCATAAGATCCGTTGCCACAATAGCAAGAACAACAATAACAAGTCCCAACACAGCCTCTGCAACCCCAATGTAAGCAGTTCTTTCAGGGTCTTTCACAGAATCACTACCATATACATCTTTCATCTCTGCCACCTCCAATCGGTCCGCTTACTAAGAATTCGATTAGCCGCAGGGAGAAAGTAAAAATGAGAAGAGCTGTGCCCTTAAAATATTCTAATACGTTTACAGTTCAATAAAACGCAAGCTGTAAACGTATTAAGAAAAAATTCCTGAGTCGGTCTAATTGGCATTGAGTTCAAGCCCAACATTACCGGACAACTTTTAACTCATTGCCAAATTTTGCTAAAATCACCGGTAAACAAAAACAGTAACCTTCCGAAAGCTCCTTTGACTCCAATGCAGAATTACCGTTCTTTTGCTCTATAAGTAACAGTCTGCCATGAGCCATTGGTACAAATCTTAAATTATCAAAGGATTGTAAAGGCTCCATTTCAAACTGTGGGTCATCAAAAACTTCCCTGTAAAAATCTCTTTGTCCCTCCAACCTCTCTTCAACAGGCATAAAATATGCGCTGGCCATATCACGAGCCTTAACATCCATTATATTGGTAATTGTGTCAATGTCACGTGAAGAGAGAGTCTGGTGAAGTTTACCCAGCAGGTTCATTACCGAGGGAATTGTCTGAGGATCTTCTATATCAATAACCTCTCCCTGCTCCCAGGACCACTTGCCAAAGGGACTGTTGATTTGAACCGTTGTGTCAAGGACTGCAGGAAATGACGGAATATCTGTTCCGGGAAATGTTATTTCTGCAATTGGCTCCGGAAGCGAATCCTCCTCACTGAAAACCTCATGCAAACCGACTTTTAGATCTAAACTTTCGGGCTTGCGTGGTGGCTGTCCTGGAAGGCCGACTTTGACTTTAAGACTGTTTTCTCCGTCAAGCACATAGAGGTTATTTAAAAACTGACGATCTCTGAAGGCTCCATCTGGATCGGTATCAAGCAGTACATCATTGAACCATATTTCTATTGCAAGTCCTTCATGACCAATTGAAAAATAATAGAAAGGATTACTCATTTGGCATCTCCCTTTTTAAATGATAGTCGCACCTTTTCGTTGATGCTAATTTTATTGGACCCGGACTGAATTCTCAAAAATGCTTAGCCCTAATCTGCGATGTAAAATCCCATAAATTGAACCAATGCTCTTCAATTTTCCAAAAGAGTAAGCAATAATGTTAGTGATGTCCACAAGGCTATTCAAATCCAAAGCTCTGCCCTCACTACACATTTCCCGAAGTGGGGATCAGCCGCCTTTTTAATTTTCTAATTTTTGTCATGTCTGACAAAATAAAAGTCCATTTTTCTGGACGACACCTCCTCTACAAGCGTCACGTCTTTACTATACTTGCGTCTACCATCTAACACATCGATATGGCCAACTATGGAGATACCATTCCATGTCAATCCCGCTTTTATCCCAAGCCCGTTATCATCAGCAAGTCTCTCAAAATCAGGTTCCACTCCTGAACTCCCTTTCAGCTTGGCATCCAGTATATTTTTACCCAATGCTTTGAGCGTAGCTCCCCCCACGACGCCAAATTCAAGTGAAAATTCTGCCTCAAGTTCGGCCTTTCTGCTATCAATATTCTTACGGCCATAGTTGAAATTCAGATTGAAAGTACCCTCTATGAACAGATTAAACTTCAGACAATCACCGAACCGTTTTAAGGGTCCGGGCATTATTTTGTTGAGCCCGAACGGATATTTGTATTTAGCTGAAAACACCGGGTTAAGACCACCGATGAATTCGTAACCAAAGAATACTTCCGGACTATTTTTGGCTTCTTTGAAGCCTGCTTTATAGGCTATAGATCCTTGAGCGATTTCAATTTCAATCTTATGTCCTGTCAGCTTTAAGAGTAGTTCTTTTATTTTACTTAAAAAACTTGTAAAATTTTGGAGAAAATCCGTTTTAGACAAGTCCAGTTCGTAGGCAATCTGGTTACCACGATATACCTCAAGTGTTATACTCCTTTCGAGACCGTTTTCACAACATGCTTTGATAGTGCACACACGTGGTTTGCTATAACAAAACCATGGGCCTGACAAATCATATTGCCCCCAGGAGCTGATCCTCAAAGTTGAAGATTCTCCATTAGCCTGATCAGTATGATATCCTGTACTTATCCAGTTCATTGCGACTCCGTTTGTGGAGCGACACTCTACATTGCGTGGCTTTTCAAATAAAGGAACTATAGCGAGAGTCTGATTGCCATTAACTTTTCGCTTTTCGTCATTTTCCCCAACCCATATTTCTATATCCTGCATTTCTTCGTTTACGTCATTGTCTGTCGGGCACCTTTCCATACAAATGACTGGAATTCCATTTTCAGCTACGCTTTTTTCACGACAAAAAAAACCGTGTTCAGGAAGTGTAATTACCTGGCCGATTTCAATATGATCAGGATCTGCGATATTGTTGTATGATGAAATCTCTTTACAATAGGACACTTTTCCATAGTATTGCTCAGCGATTGAGGATAATGTATCCCCATTTTTAACGGTATATTCATAAGCCATTTTTTAAGTCCTCATATCGGATTTTTTCAAAGCCATAATATTTTCTGCCCCCTTCACCATGGTCAATTTCAAGGGTATATGACAAAGAGGGATCCAGTTCATCATACTTCAGATCGAGATAATCATTGCAGGGTATCTTGTCATCTTTAACAGTTAATATTCTGTCATATGTTCTTGATTCATCGGTGCTGAACAACCTGTATTTATCATTCTGATGCTTTTCATCATCAGGATTAATTGGCAATCTGATATGAATTATGTTATCAATGATTTGGGGCAATTCCAGCGCCGGACTGTCTATCTCATTCTCTCCTCTTGAATGAGAAATCGATTTTACTATGTACTGACACTGCAGGTTTGGACTTTTCTTATGATCAGCATAATGGTCATCATTGATATACCATAAATGCTTTATCACCATGGTTGCGATTCCATCATTTCCGATTTCACCCACGATTTCCTGGTTTAAATCCTCTTCTTTACCATTGTATACGCCGAAAAGTTTACCCCTAATTTTAGCCCTTATGGTTTCCCTTAAGTATTCAGCCTTAACCTCAAGAAAACATTTTTTGTTATACCTGAACCCTTCAGGCCCCTCTTTCCACTGAGCAGAAATCAGACGAACTTCAGGCTCAGGTTTCTCAGGCTCCTCATTTTCATCGCTCTCTACCCCGGTAACGAATTTGGGTTTCTCCTCTTCGTTTTGGGATTGGGCATTCTTCGTCTTTGGATGAGAAGTGCGGCCAATATCGTATTGTAATATTGTCAAAGTAAGATCCCTCATTTTTAATGCTGAATATTCTGATTGACACAATAAGCCATCAACCAAAGTTATTAAAATAATTTTTCAGCCATTTGGATTGTCAAATGTATCCATTGGCAGAAAGGTTATTGCTGGTGAAGGAACAAAAACCAGATTGCAATCGCTGCATGAAACTAACATAGTAAAAACATAAACAACTGCAAAACAGAACAAAAATACAGCTATGCATATTAGCTCCTTATACTGTAATTTTTAACTGAGGGAAATTTGAGCAGAGCAAAGGTGTGAAAATCTGATACAAAAAAATAATTAGGTACCAATTTAACCACAAGGAATTATTCCTGTCAATATAAATTAATCTCATATTATGGATTGCACTGCCTTACAGACAGGTGCTATATCTTGTGAAAAATGATTTCAAATTATTTGTCGCCGCCAATTTCAGACAACATTTTTTATGGGTGTGGATGGGAAAGAGTGGAATTCAGAATTCTTAACCAAAATCTGCAGGGCAAGGATTTTTTGAGAGCAGCCCTGGGTAGGAAACCCAGGGCGGGGAAAAGACACAAACCTTACAGGTTAATGGGAGGGAGATTTGGGAGCCCGAGAATTAAACCAATCAGTAACCATATTTTTGACCTCAGCTGATACATGAGTATTTCTTCTTCCTTTTAACTGCCTTACCACAAGATTTCCATTTTCCACCCCCCAGCTCAAGGGTTGCCCGTTCAGGCTCCTTTTCTCTGTACAGAACGCACCGTTTGTTCATGTTCTTTTCTACATAGGAGAGAGCGCATAAGGTGAGGACGGGTTATGCGGATTGAGGCAGCCACTCCTTAGACTGGGCTGAGGTTTTCTTCCAGATTGTTTGGCTGTTTTGGGGATTGCTGGTTTGGTATTTTTTCCAGAGTTATCTCGGGTGAGACAATTCGGATTTCCTTGTCTTGCTCCGGTTTCTTCCAAATTACAATAAAATTTACTTTTGCAGAGGTCACAGTGTATCCTCTGGAACTCAGTTCGGCTAATTTCCCCTGAGTTTTTTTGGAATACATGAGAAGCGGGGTCCCATCTGAATTCATAAGTCCATTCTGGCAAACGAAAAGGGGATCTCCGGCGACAAGGGCTGAAATCTGCTTTTGCCGGTTCTGAAAATAATCCAGCCATACATCCTTATACGACAACGGCATAACCAGTTCTGCAGTCTCCGGATAATTACTTTCATCATAAAGGAAATCCATTTCCGGAACTTTTATATTGTTCAGACAGGAGCCATTGGTGTAGATATAAAGATTCTGCTTTGCCCTGGTCATTGCAACATAGAGTTGGCGCTTGGATTCCGCCGTAGAGAGATTGAATTTTTCAAGCATCAAAAAGAGGTTGTCGAACTCCTTCCCTTTAGCCTTATGAATTGTCGAGACCACTATGGTCTCGCCCCTCTCGTTGTAGAAGTCCTCAAGCTTTGACTCTTTTAGATAGATCTCAAAATCGGTCTTAAATTTATCACGGGGGTTGGCACGTTCAAAATCTGTGATGATCTCCCTGCACACTTCAAGCCTGGAGCTTGTGGAAAAAGTTTTCTCCATTTCCCGTTTTGCTCTCTCCCAGACCTCATCTGGGATCTTATACGTTGTATCGTTCAGGTTCAGCTTGTGTATAAAAACCCTTATCTCCAGCAGGTTATACAGATCAAAACCATCATTGGTCTGGATGAGCTTTGCGTTCATACCATGTTTGCGCAGCTGACTGGCTACCTGAAGGGCCTGCATGTTCTCATACGTCAGAACACAAGTGGTCCCCTTGAGATCGACAGAAAGGATGTCTTTTAACATGGGGGAGATCAGGTTATTGCACTTGTAATGGCTAACCCTAAGGTTACCAGTCTCAGACCGGTGTGCCAGAATTGGCATTTTTTTCAAGCGACCAGGAATGGTTGAAACAAAACAATTAGTAAACTGTACCAGATTACTACGGCTTCGGTAGTTTTCTATCAATTCATATTTGACTGCATTTTCTTTTCCCAGAAGCTTTACCATATGTTCAGAACTGGATCCCCTGAATTCGAAAATATTCTGATCATCATCCCCGACTGCAATCACCCTCATGTCATCATTTTGTTTGAGCAATGCCTCAACCAGAGCGAATTCTTCGCTGCTCATATCCTGTGCCTCATCTATAACCAATACGGTTTTGTTAATCCGGTTTGGTTCGACTTCTCCGCTGTTAATTATGTCAACGGTGTGGCTTACAATATTAGTTGATTTATCAATGGTACCAATCCTGCCAAGCAGGTCAAAGCAATAGGAGTGGAACGTTTTGATCTCCACATAACCTGCAGCATTACCGATAAGACTATAAAGACGACATTTGAATTCGGTTGCTGCAGCTCGGGAAAATGTAAGCATCAGAAGCTGCTCATACTTTACATCCTCCACAAGAAGAAGTGATGCAAGTTTGTGAACCAAAACCCGTGTTTTACCGCTGCCCGGCCCTGCAGCCACCACAACACAGGGACTTCTGTCATTTATTATCTTCAGCTGAGCGGGCGAAAGCTCACCGAAGAGTTGCCTGAATTTTGACGGGGTGATGTTCTTTCTAATTTCATTTTGACGGCTTCCCTTGAAGTATTTTTTCAGGAAACTGGAGTAATTAAGTCTGAAGTAATCCTCCACAAACTGAAGTGCATCCCTGTAATCGCTTATCATCTTTTTGGCATATTCGCCCACGATATGAATCTGCTGAATTTTGTTCTCGTAAAAGTTATTCAGCTTCTGGTAGTCTTCCGCCTTGTACTGCCGTTTATTATTCAGCTCCAGTCTCTCAATAGTTAACTTGTTGTAGGTTACAAGAAAACCACCCTCAATCTTGATCGCTTCAGTGCGGGTAAGATAAAAGAGTGCATCCTCGATATCATCGTTCGATATATCCTTGAATTTAAAAAGATTTAGCCCCTTAAGGTATTGCTCTTTAAGCTCGTGGACAGAGAACTCCACCAGTACTTCATCTCTCTCACTTGAGCTTTCCCGGGCTTTTTCGTAGAGATACCCAATTGTAAAACTTGCAATATCAAGCCGTTTTTCCAGCCGAAATTTCAGCTTTTCCCTGGGGTGAAGACATACAGCCGTAACGTGATTACCGTCGTGGTAGTGCTTGCGGATATGGTTCTTTATCGCCCAGAAGTTCAGGATTCTTTTTATTTTGAGTGGGGTAACACCACTTAAACCCGATGTGCTCAGCTCTTCATTGAGCTTTTTAATGTGATACACCTTCTTTTCACCATCTATTAACGACAACAGTTTCATTTCAATACTGCCGGAGGTTTGCAGGATTTTGGCTGAACGGTTCTGATTCTCCTTTTTATAAATAAATGCGGTGAGGTCCTTGGCATCAGCCAGTATTCTTTCTTCACGAAGAAGGTTTATGACACAGATAACATCCTCTTTCACTATCCCCAGGTGATCTGAAATGTAGTCTACCCTGCTCTCACCGTCATCTTCATCACTTATTTTCCTGCTTTTACTTGAAAAAAGCTTCTTTATGATTCTAATGGCCTGAACTTTCTGTTTTTCATCAAACCTCTTGGAGTAATTTATTCTGTCAATAGCTTCCTGAGCATTTTTTGTCATGATGCTGCTGGCATAAATACGTGGCATGTTCTGGCCCCGTTTTAAGTACCCCGACTCCTCAAGTGCTGCAACTGCAGTGGTGACACGGGTTTCTATTTCCCGAACGTTTTCATCCCAGCCGGCTTTACGGGCGATCTCAAGGGCAGAGTTTGACACACTGGAACGAAATCGGGTAAGTTCCTTTATCGCCTTCCATACCTGCTGAATCTCCTTGATATTGAGTTTTGTCTGGTTAAGAAGAATAAAGTGTTTCCCCAGGTCTTCCTCATTGAAAAGCACATAGCACTCAGCACTGATATTCTCATCCCGCCCCGCACGCCCAGCCTCCTGCACATAGTTCTCAAGCGAATCGGATATATCATAATGTATAACCATTCCCACATCTTTTTTATCCACACCCATACCGAATGCAGAAGTGGCAACCATAACCTGCACATCACCTGATATAAACGCATTCTGATTGTCTATTTTCTCTTTCACATCCATTTTGCCGTGAAAAGGCCTTGCATCAAATCCATCCTCGGTTAATCGACAAGCAAGTTCATACGCACGGCGGGTACGTGAGACATAGACGATCGTGGGGCACTGCTTATCTTCAATAAGTGCCCGTGCAGTACTGTACTTCTCATCCTCACTCCCTTTCTCCATCACCTTGAATGTTAGATTTTCCCGGGTTGAATTGGCGCTGAAAAGTTCAAGCTCTATTGACAGCTTGTCTCTAAAATATGCCTTGATATCTTCAATCACATTCTGTTTTGCAGTAGCGGTAAAACAGGAAACCGGAATACTTTCATCAAGGTTTTTCTTCTCCTGAATTCTATTTATAAAATCACCAATATAGAGATAGTCAACTCTGAAATCCTGACCCCACGAAGAAAAGCAGTGTGCTTCATCTATAACAAAACGCACTACATTTCTTCCCAGTATAAGACGCTCGATGGTTTTCGAACGCAGCGATTCAGGGGAAATGTAAAGAAGGGATGCGGAACCATCCTCCACCCGCTCAAAAGATTTTGACCGCTCAATGGGATCAAGTAACCCGTTTATTGTGACAGCTTCGGTAATACCCTTGCTTTCAAGATTATCCACCTGATCTTTCATAAGCGACTGCAGCGGTGATATGACAACCGTAAGCCCTCTTACATTCTCCCCGGACATCAAAGCCGGAACCTGAAAGGTAATGGACTTCCCACCGCCGGTAGGAAAGATGGCCAACAGCGATTTACCATCAATTGCAGCTTTTGCAGCCCGTTCCTGAAGAGGCTCACTGTTATAGGAACGGTAGGAATCGAACCCGAAAAACCGCTTCAGGCCGTCGCGGACATCAAGTTTGCCGTTACAATAACTGCATCCTGTCAAACAGGGCTTGTTTCTGAGAAGGAGCATAATTCGCTGAACATCAGGATAACTTTTAAGCACCCAAGGAGGAGTAATTGAATGCTGACCGCCGGAGTAGATAAGTGATAAACTGTAAGCAAGCTCCACCGGGCTTTCAGCTATGAACCCGGCAAAGTTGGCGTTGGTGCAAAGACGATCCTTAAAGGCATGACGGATCAGCTCATTTGTACCATAGTAGTTACTTTTAAAAGAGACATACTTGAAAAAAGCACTGAACTCTTTTTTATTCAAGAGCAACAGAAAGAAAATCTGCTGTAAAACTGCAGGCGCACTCCTAAATGCAGCCACTTCATCATGAAACAAACTCCTCGCCTTTTGGGCATCATTGAGCGGATTATTAAGCTCCTCGCTCTGAAGCTTCTCATCCTTAACCAGCGCATGATACGGTTTCTTTGGAAACAGCAATGGTGATAGATAAAGGGTATCGATGCTGTTTGACAGATCAACACCGGCGCCGGCTATTGCAGCCCCAACGTATTTGAGATCGTGGTTTAGGATGTTATGCCCACAGACAAACTCGCTGCCTTTGACAAAAGATGTAAAGCCGGAGATGGAAGGTGAATGGTAGGTTTCACCGCTCTCTTTTATGGCCCCGATATCCAGGACCTTGCGGGTTTTCGGGTTTATTTCAGTATCGATGTAGGTGATTGATGACATGGGATTAAACAGGCCCCTTGGTCAGACAGTCTTTTTCGTATTTTTGAACATTTCTCACTATACAGTGATGATTATTTTAACACTTAAGATTAATATAAGTATAGTACCTGTTTTGACTAAAGCCCAACCGTATTTATCTCTTTGTAAAATTTTATATTTCCAGTCAAACGTTTTTTTACTTCATCTCGTTTACCTCATATAAATCCTTAAAATATATTCCAATCACAGCCTTAGCTTCGCACTCTTGACACATAACGACCAGTTATCGTTATGTTACTTGTCAGACCTGTAAGTCAGACAATTATTGACTCGGCAACCGGAAAGTGCACCCTCGATTTTCACTGTTTTGGTAAGACCCGGTAAAAACGAATCGGTTTCGGCACCGATTTTCAAATTAGTGTTTTTGGAAAAACAATTCAGAAACATCATTCTCACATTCCTGATCTCAATAACAAAATTGGAGGTAGCTCATGTCGTTGTCAGATTTAGAGGATGTGGTTGAAGTAAGTGAAGGGGATATTCCGGAGATGCCTGATACTGCCGGTATCATCAAGCAGAAGATATCCGAACTCAAAGGGAAAATACCCAAACAACACATGCCGGTTACGATTTTTGTAAGTGAATTCGGTAAAGACCTTGCTCACATGCAGGCAGATAAGGAGCTCTGGGTTGAGTGCGGGTTTGACTGGTCCAATTACGATTACTTCAAAGCACTGCACAAGGAGCTTTTCAGGGCAAATTCATATGTGGTAGTAAACAGAGACAATGTTTCTGGTGCAATGAGAGAGTGGCAACAGGAGCAGAACAGTGTCGCTGCAGAACGGAACCGACTCATTGCCGCTGCAAGAATCGTAGTGCAAAGAGATCCCACCATACGTAGCACCTTAAGGGAGATCTCTGAAGGAAACTCCAACATGGACAACATTCAGGACATCCTCTCGCTTGCAAAACTGTTGTTGAAAGCCAAGGATACAGTTTCCAACATCAATATAGGCGGGATAAGAATGGATGAAGCTTATCTTAACAGAAAAAGAGAATGGACAGGTGAACTGAAACAGATCCTTAACAGAGCAGATGCACTGAGACACGTGCGTCAGGAAGAAATCATTTATCGCAACAAGATCATTCTTCTATGTCGGCAGGCTCAGGCGAAGATCAATGTCTGGCTTGATGCGGTCTATTTTGATCATCCAGAGAAAAAATCCAAATACGCAAGTGAGTACTTCAAACGGCAGCGTAAAAAAACTAACAAAACTAAAAACAGGCTGGGTCGTGCAGGACGGAGTGATAATCTCGAAGAGGTTTCTGCATGAGGGATAATGGAGGCTCCCTAATCCCCAAGTGGGGGACTTCCTGAACGGACCTGACATGTGTTTTATAAAGGCACCTCTCGAAACACCAGCATCAAGCAGTACCGGCACCCGGGGACCATAGGCAAACAGCGGCAGTGCAGGATATTCTACCCGGGGTGCAGGAAGAGCTAATCTACACGCAGGAAGAGCTAATTTGGGCGCAGGAAATGCCACACTAAACACTGGAAGGGGTCGCTTGGGGCGCTGGAATAGCAATTTTGAAGGCTGGAAGAGCAACACTTGGCGCGGAAGTGAAAAATCGGATGCTGGAAGGGACTGGTCGGGGTGCTGGAAAGGCCAGTTTACGCGCAGGAAGAGCTGATTTTGGTGCTGGAAAGGGAAATTCGGACGTTGGAAAGGACTGGTCGGGGCATTGAAGAGCCCAAAAGGCGGGAACAATGGTTTTCAATGGTTGCACGCGTAATGCATGCCCCGGGTGATCCCGTCTTGTAAAAAAGGTAGAAACCGAAAGGATTTCCGTTCATATCACGAGGGGACAATGACGACTTCGCCTGTCTTTCCAACTTATTTTTCGTATTGTAAAATCTTTTATAGGGACCCTATGCCCCTTGTACTCAAACAACTCAGTACCTCCAATCAGTTCAGTATCTTCAGATCCACAAACTCTGCACTCTTTATCCATAATACTACTCAGGTTTTTCATCTGAAACCCAATTAGTGATGATCTCTCCTGAAACTGTCCACAAGCTGATCAATTACCGGTTTCATTTTCGACCTGGCACTTGCCCATTTCCTAAAAGATAACCCGCCCTTTCCTCTTAGACGATAAGTTGCAGAAGCAATAATTTTTCCCTCTTTTTCTATCCTGACCTCTGCGTAAGACAAGTAGGTGGTAAAATCCCACGATTGACGAGCGGTGTAAGTCACAATGTATGCATCACCGGGATCAAAATTGTGTAAAATCACATCACTTGCTATCCCATGTCGCGAAAAGCCATCCTGTAAAATACGAGAGAAATCTCTTATGATTACCTGGGGATTTTCTCTGATGAATACATGGTCTATTTGATGTTGCTCTCTTGGCCCCAAAACTGATATATGAGTGCACCCGGACAGGATTATGACAATTAAAACCGGAAGTGCAAAGCTGCTTTTACCCATTTTTTATCCCACTCTCCCCTTTCTCATTCAACAGCAATTCTACTATTAAACCCCCACCCTCTTCAATTCCACCGCAAGCTCATATTCAAACAGTTCCACATTCTGCACCATCTTTACCGCAAGCTTCAGATCTTCAGATATGGAATTGGCGATAATGATTCCCCTTACAGTCTGCCCCTCTTCGGCCACGTTCTCCCTTATCCAGGACATATACCTGAGGAGCTGGCCCACAGTCCGGTCGTAGCCCTTTGAAACCTTGAGTTCGATCACTACCAAGTTGCCGTTTTTATCTTTGGCCAGGATATCGATTTTCCGCCCGCCAACAGGATATTCAAGCCCTATCACATCACCGCTCTCCTCATCGGTATAGATCTCAAGACCATTTTCCACAACAGTGATATTTTTGGCAAGAAAAGCCTGCAGATCCCGTTCATAGGCAAACTCCCTGTCGTATTCAATCAGTTCATCCTCTTCACAAATGTCTTCAGGCTCTTCCGTTGGCTGGTATATACGGAACTTTCCCTCCCCCACAGACAAGAGCAGATCATCACCCGGCTTGGGGCTGTAGTGTTTTCTTGAAGGACTGTTAACCGTAGCACGAATGAGCTGACAGGTAAGAGTGACTTTTTTGATTTCAGGATAGTTGCGACTAAACCAACTGAGCACCTCTTTGCGGTCCAGAATTTCGTTTTCCGTAAGTTTGCGCTCAGAGAGAAATTCTCGAATCAGATCTATCACCGTTTTACCATAAATTCTTTTCATTGCATGCCCCTTTGCGAGTATATCAGAATCTTCCATATTATATAAATCCCCATTTTCGCCCTCAGAACATGTATTTTAAACTTTCTATGATATTGTTTAAAGTTTTATCATAATCTATGGAAAATAGCATTACCTCAACCTATTTCATTGAATTAGCATTCTTTACCTACGAAGCTCACCTCTTACCCTCAGCCAAGTACTCATACCCTCACCCCGTTTGTTTACAATAGTTAATGCTTGAGGTTACATGATCGCGGCTTAGCTTATCTCCTTCGAGTATTTGTTTACCGCGAAGACAACCTGTTTTCATATTTAATCCCTAAGTCAGGTAACCTAATATTTATAAATCTTCAGGTTCTGTGTTTATCGCATCCTTAAACAGGCCTAATATTAAACTTCTGTTTTTTTCCAACTCTTCCGAAGTAATCCTGAAATGAACCCTCTTACTTTTTCTTCCTCTGAAAACCGTAATACCAGCTTCTTCAAGTTTATCGAGCCAAACTTCCCTGTTTGAATTTCTTGAGCCTATTCTTAAATACGCCTTCTTTGGCCAAAAAACAATCATGTTATTAGATCTGTATTTGTCCTTCAGACCGACATATCTTTTCGTATAGTTCTCCTTAAGAACCGGGTTGTCTGTCTGCATCATCTCAATACATTCATCAAGTGTCAGCAGTACCTCTTCTGTACTCTTTTTCTGCCAAAAAGCTCTGTCTGCAGGCTCTGTTTTTTCATCCGTATCGTCATCTGCCCGCTGCACTAAATCAAGTACCTTTGTGAAATTGAGAACTACATTATCCCCGACTTTCAGAGCATTAAGCTGTATGGCAATTACCGGTATTGATTTATTAAAGAGGCTGATTACATTCAAAAATCTGCTCGTGATATCTTCTGCTATTATGACAGCAATGTGGTCATACTGAGGGTAACGGTTTCTTTCCTCATCCCAGTATTCGATCGTACGGATGATATGAGACTCGTCTACTTTTCCCAGCTGAATCTCCACTTCATACCTTGTGTCTGTTTCATCATCCTTAAGCAACAGATCCAGTCTTCCATAGGCAGTCGATCTCTCTACATCCTTAAGTGCCAAATCCCCCAGTCCCAAAATAGCAGGATCTTCAGCGATAATACCCTGAAGCCATTTTTCGTTAAGAACGGGATGATTTTTTAAGAACACTTTTTCGTGTTTGATGTAATCCAGTGACATTTTTATAATCCTGTGGTTGAAGTGTTTGTTTCTCTGAAAGTAAATCAACTGTTCCTATTCGATACACTTATAATAGCCCTGTACTGTTAGCTGAACAGTCCGCAGTAATGGGTACTGTTCAGGAATGGCGTTCTTTGACATCTTTCCACATGCTGAGACCTTTTGCTTCACTTGAGCCATAAATTCATCGATAGACATAATCCTGGCACCACACAGTTTATCCCGTCCCACCGGGTGTGAGACAAGAATTGCGATTCGGTCCAATGATGTAGAAGGGTCAAGCCATGGAAACACGCTGGTAAACATGTGTTTTTCGCCTGAATTGAACTTTTTAGCAAATCTTTTTTCTCTCATTTCCCAAGAGTGCGCATCGATTGACGGCTCTACGTGCACAAGATGCTTGGTAGCAGGATGAAACGCCAGAATATCAAGCTCCATCTCCCAGCCACCGTGTGCCAGCCTGCCGACTTTCATGTTCCTTTTGACCAGGTATCCTCTCCAGTCGTAGTATTCAGCTATCAGATCTTCCAGATGGGACATTGTGTTGCCTCGTACAGCTTCGGTGAACATTTTCGAATTAATTTTACTCAATCACACGATTTTTAAGCGCAAAAGTGCAGATAACCAGAAAACACAGAGAACAGTGTTTTAGCAACAAATAGTAATCCCAAAGACAAGAGGTTTCCATTCCTTCGCAAAAAGGTGTTTGTGCGTGTTAATGATGGAACAAA
This sequence comes from Chitinispirillum alkaliphilum, assembly GCA_001045525.1. Lineage (NCBI taxonomy): Bacteria > Pseudomonadati > Fibrobacterota > Chitinispirillia > Chitinispirillales > Chitinispirillaceae > Chitinispirillum > Chitinispirillum alkaliphilum. Next base: position 14,904 of record LDWW01000045.1, read on the forward strand.
AAAATCTCATCGGGAAATTTAAGCTTACCATTACGTCTCTGTTTTTGTCAATGGTTTTCTGGGCTGTTTTTTGTGCTTCCAAAAACCACAGAGTACGCTTTTATCTGATCACAACAGCCGACAGACAAATCCCAAGATTCCTGGTATCAATACTTAAATGGTGATCAAAGGGTGAAGATGTCGCATCCGGCAAATTGAAAGTAAACATAAGAGTATATCGGTCTCTGACCAAGGAATCGGGAACGGTTACTTTGTACCAGTTGTATTCCGAACACACTTCCCACTGTGCAAGCACCTCCTGATCAATCAAAAGCTCCACATTCTGGGTGTCAAAGGAGCCTTCAACCGTAAAGCCACGAAAAAAGAATGAAACCTGAACACAGGAATCGAGCGGTTCTTTAAGAGGAATGTTTAAAGCAGCCTTATGAGCCTGCGACCAGGTACCATATCTTTCAGGTCTGCTCCAGCCTCTCACCATCGAACCCCTTGAAAGAGCTTCACCTTTGAAACAGAGCCTGTCTCCTCTTTTGTACTCCTTTTCCAGGGCCGAAACCGGTATATAGGTACCTTCCGGAGGTGCAAAGATATTACCGGTTGCTTCCCAGTTCTGGGGAAGCCAGCTGTGCCCGGAAACCACGTACTCTTCCATTACAGGAAGATACAGCCTATCCCATCCCTTGAAATCATAGAACAAATAGCGTCGCACTGCGTTTTCTGTGCCGTCCATTTGAAGTATGTTGTAACCCTCAGTTTTCGGCTCGAATCCGGCTGCACTTTCTATAGTGAAGGGAATATCGGCCAAAGAAACCGGAAGGTCTGAAATTGTTAGCTCCCCTGTTTTCTCAAAGGGCTTTATAAGAATCAGGGGCAATGCTGATTGAAGATACCGGTGTGGTATATTCTCCCAGTTTTTTTCTGGTTTGCCAAGGTGATCAGGAAGGACGCTGTAGTTGATGCTTGCGTTGTAGTCCCCGCCACCGTGATCGGAAACCACTACAAGCATTGTGTTGTCATAGATATCCAGTCGTTTCAGTTTTTCAATCAGACGACGTGTCACTTCAAGCCCTGCAACCGAGTGCCTGACAAAGCCCTCCCTTGTGGAAGACAGTCTATCCAGCTGAAGATCTCCATTCAAGAGAAAAGGCTCATGAGGAACCGGAAGGTGGTACATTTTAAACGCTGGTTTAGTTTGGCATGTCCGAGCCTGCAGAGCAAGATTTTGAATGAAATCGATTGCCCTGTGAAAATGTCTGTCTTCTGCTAATTCTTTTGACGGGCACCCTCTGAAACCGTAAATCAATTCCAAATTGCGTGTAAACTGCCACTTGTAGTCATTGAGAATTATTGGTTTGATGAAGTGCGGAACAGAACGAAAGAGGCTTAAATCTATAAGTTTCCCGGCTTCATTCAGCCGCTCTCTGGGGTCAATCTGACAGGTAATATTGGAAGCAATCGATTCTGAGAAACAGATGGTCCTGTGAACCCATGGAAAAAGGTCCACTCTCCAACCGGCTTTCATCATGTTATTGGTAATTGAAGAGGCGGCAAAAGATTGTTCCATAAATTGTTGAATGGGAATGTGGTTTTCATACCATTCACCGGTAAGAAGCAGTGGTATTGTGGCATAGGTTTTTGAATACGCTGACGTTGCATTTCTATAGAAGGTAAACCCATCTAAAATCTCATTGTACTCCGGGTGAGTAACGAGCAGCTCCTGCATGATATCAGTCTGAAAAGCATCGAGTATCAAAAGTATGATATTCTTATCTTCTGAAAAAGAAAACCGGTATGACTCATCCAGATGATATTCGTGGGCACTTACCGGTTCAGGTGCGTGTTGTATTTCCCCAAAGAGTGCTGCAGATTGGATCAATAGTATAACCACAGAAAATTTAAGAGCGTGTTTTACCAGGGTTTTTCTGAACAGTATAGCTGCAACTATGACTGTTATCCAGATAATTATATCAATCAAACCGAACAGCCACATCCTCCCCCACGCTATCTGCCTTCCATCCAAAACACCGTAATTCCACACCAGAACATTTCCCTGTAACCAAAACAGCAGGGTGATTGCCATAAAAAAGGCTATAGACATCTTATATATTTTTTCGGGAACAGCCATGAGAAGTAAAGATATTCCAAACCATACCACAAAAATGATTGGCAGCATTACGGAGTAAACGGATTGTAAAGATACAGTAAACTCCTGTGTGTTTCCGAAAAATATAGTTGACGATGTAAAGCACAGTGGTGTGACAACCAGCGCAAGAGAAATAATCAGGGAGGATAGAGCTCTGTCTTTTAAAGCTGAAAGGATCTTTTTCATTGAGTAGCCTGTTTTATGTTAAACTTATGGGAATATAATAACAGGAAACAGAAGTTTGGGTCCTTATAAACTATATCAAGATTACTGTCCATTACTGAGCGAAAATCTTAAGCATACGATAAACTGCGTATTGCCCCTTAGCAGTTCACAAAATGATATTCCAAGTCAGGTAAGACTCGATGTGTTTAATTATTCAGAGCGTAATAGTTCAAAGTTTTTTAATATACTGGGGAGCTCTTTTCCATGCAGCTTTGCAGTACTAATACACCGGCACTTCTGAGTAAATCCCCGGAAATCCACGGTGCCTACTGAGAAAACGAACTGAAATCCCCAATCTCTGTTCTTTGCTTAGAACTCCAGTTCTGGCAGGTTATCAGCCTCCATCTTCTACCCACTCTGTCTAACAATGCTCCTAAACCTAAAATAAATTGGTTAGTGTAAAATATCAGGAGTAAACACACCCCAGCCAGGTCTTCCCAGATCATTTGTAACAACGCTGTTCACTCTTTCGGGGAAATTTTCCTGTAACCAGGAAAGCTCCATCCAGGTAGCCCCGGTTGGAGCAATATAACCCTCATTCTCACCAGTAATGGTATCCTTGTGAGTGTACAGGACATACACCTGCATACCGTTAGGAAGAGTAATTGTCTCAACGCCGGGTTTTGGAGTTACCGTGATGTCCATTGGCTCCCCCGAATATCTTGAATATCTTGGGTCATAGCCAGTCCAATATGTAGGGCTGAAGGTAACTGACACCAAATCATTTTCCACTGTATAGCTTTCCGGTGGAGGCCAGGATGGATTCCCATCTACTTCAAGAGGAGGCCACAGCGTGTCCACAACAAGCCCTGTGATAGACATTGGAAATATTGATGATTTAGGAATTGTATCACCGGGCATAAAGGCCCACTTGTTGTACCAATAAGCATACAGGGTATGACTACTATCAATTGTAACTACACTATCAGCCGTTATTCTTGTTCCTGTTCCATCCTGACCTGTCCACCAGCCTGCAAAAATATACATTTCCCAGTCAAGATATTCATCTCCATCTCGCTGTGATGCAGTATTAGCAAGTGTACCATAGGTATTACCAAAAGTGACTTGTTTGGTTACAGGTGAAGGTTCAGAACCGCCCCGGGCATCAAAGGTGACGGTGTATTCATTTGGTGTCCATCTTGCATGAAGAGTTTTACCGCCTGTTGATCCTTCGGGTATCTCAGTTATTTCAGTGTTAAACTCCTCATCTTCGTACCACCCCTGAAATGTGTAGCCTGTTATTGATGGCGGGTCCTGGAAAGTTATTGTTGATGTATATATTGTGTACTTTTGAGGGTTAGCCCCAATGTTCTCCCCTTCATTTAGAGTGTAAGATATTTTGTATTCTACGACCTCCCACTTGGCATAGAGTACAAGATCTGCATCTGTAGTATAAGCCGTTCCTTCTGCGATATTGATACCTTCGCCGTCTGCCGCAGTATTCCAACCAACAAAAGTGTACCCCGTGCGTTGTAGATTGCCAGTATTTGAGGCAATCGTCTGAGAGAACCCGTGATTTTTAGTTTGGGCATCCGGGACTGTACCGGCAGTATTTGCATTTCCATTATAGGTAATGGTGTATGTTTTTCCCTGCCATTTTGCATAGAGAGTCATATCAGCAGTAACAA
>LDWW01000046.1 GCA_001045525.1 Chitinispirillum alkaliphilum
GCTATTCTCAGCCTTTATAAAGAGAATTGGTAGATTATTTGCATTCTTTTTCAGTTTTATACCATAGTAAACTGTGTGGGGATAGGTGAATACTTTGTTTTTTCAGAATTGGCAGAGCTTGTTAAGAACGCTCATTGTAACAGTTTTGGCATATGCTGGTATTGTTTTTTTGCTTCGCATTTCCGGCAAAAGAACATTATCAAAAATGAATGCCTTCGATTTTATCGTTACCATTGCCCTGGGCTCTGCTTTGGCCTCAGTGTCTTTGAATAAAGATATACCCCTTATAGAGGGAATACTGGTATTTTTTCTCCTGATCTTTCTTCAGTACATTATTTCATGGCTGTCTGTCAGGATATCTGTTGTCAAAAGAGTTGTTACCAGTGCGCCTGTAATGCTGCTCTACAAAGGTAAAGTCTTACATGAGGTGATGAAAAAAGAGAGAATAACAATAGAAGAATTATATGTAAGTGCACGGGAAAAAGGGATTAGCAGTTTAGAAAAGGTTGATATTGTTGTTCTTGAGACCACGGGTGATATTACGGTTATCCCCAAAATCGGTTCCGGGGATGCTGAAACTCTAAAAAGCGTAAAAAATCGCGAGACAGGGCTTTCCAAATAAATTCGGTTCTAAAAAAAATGCTGTATTTACCGCTTAGGCCCCGATACGGTCTTTAATATTGGATAATTTTGTTTTCCCGTTTTCAAGTATTCCTGTAAACAACGATTTGTTTTTCAAAGCGATATCATAAATTGTGTGCGTACGGTTTATCTGAAAACCGATAACTGCTGCGACTCCGGCCGGGAGACTGTAATGTAATCCGAATAACTCTGTAGTAATTACCGCTGCTGCCAGGGGTACGTTTATCACACTGGCTATCATACCTGAAAACCCTGCAGCAACAAATGCAAAATAGGTGGGAGAACCAATCTCTATACCCAGGAAATAGGATGCGGCAGCCCCCAGAAGCATTCCCGATAGTGCTGATGGTCCTGCAAACCCCGCACTCATTCCACTTCCTACGGCGATACAGGTAATCACAATTTTTACCGCGGCCATTATTATCAGTATTAATCCAAATGAGTGAAATTCGGTAAATCTTCCTGTTAAAACTATCTGTTTTTCGTTGATAAACAATGCCTGGGCCATGTTTTCGCTAGCACCCAGCAATTCCGGGTTAATAACCCAGCCTATACTTGCGGCAACTAAAGAACCGATCATTACCTTTAAAAGAACGTTTCCCTTCCGGCGCTTTATCAGGGCTGAAAATTTTTCGTAAAAGCGGGTAAATATGCCTCCGGAAATACCCGTCAGAACCGCGAGGATTAAAAGCCAGCCAACAGCAGTTATGTTCATGAAGTTATCAGCAACATCTACAGAAAAAAAACCAGGCCAGCCAAATAATTTGGAAATCAATACAGATGTCGTACTTGCAAGTATTCCGGGGAAAATATTTTTATATTCAAGGCGGGTTCTGTGAAGAACCTCGACAGCGAAAATGCCTCCTCCTATTGGGCTTTGGAAAATGGCTCCAATTGCAGCAGCAAGACCACAGATTGCAGCACTCCTCTGGTCTTCATGGTTGAAATTGGAAATACGTGAACATTTTTTGCCAGCGAATGACACCAGTCCGGCACTTACCCTGCCAAGTGGTCCAACGATTCCACCACTGCCAAAAGTTCCTATAGTTACAAGTGCTGCCCAGAATTTGAAAAATGTGGTGGATAAATACAGACGTTCATTTTTTATTCCTCTTATGGAAGAGGGCATCCCTTCTACTGAAGCATCGGGCTGGATTTTGTATATAATACCCCCAACGACCACAGCTCCTGCAATTGCCCACAGCGGTGCAGGATATCCCAAAACAGCTATCCGGTTCTGCATCATGCTCAAAAGACTTATAAATATCTGTACAACACAAGATCCGGTCAGACCTGCAATTACCGACAGAATCAGCCATTTGATTAAGTAACCACTGTTTCGGGAGGTATTTGTATCTATATCAGTTTCTTGACTTGTGATCTCATCAGTTTTCATGGAATAATTAACTCTGAGCCTACCCCGGTTGATATCCGCTACTGCGGGTTTGCAAGCTACTGTTTTACTCAGGAATTTTTTTTCAACAACCTAAAGATAATGGATAGAAAAGTACTATGCAAAGGGCTGTTGATTGATTTTGATTAGCTGGTCCGCAGGTAGAAGAGAAACCAGTGAGCTCTTGGGAGGAAATGATGTGGGGTCCATCCATACCACCTCCCATTCCCATTTCCTTAACCCAACGGATTTACGTTTCCCGCAGCACATGGTTTCCTGCCCTGTGCTGCGGGGATGCGTAAAGGTAGAGAATTAATTTCCTGCTTGCCAGCATATAAAACGACAACATATATTTCTAACCGTTAAAATAAACAAACAACACTTCAGGTGCCAGGGAATGCCGGTGAAAAACCGGAGCGGTCCTGCCACTGTAATCCCAATACCTTGATCGTCAGACACTGAGCGAAGTCGAAGTGTTAGGCGATTTGGGGGACTGTCAATCCAGGCCACTGTTCCTTTAAAAAGGGATGGGAAGGCGACAGTACCGGGAGAGCCAGGAGACCTGCCTGAAATGCACATATTCTTTTGAACTTCAGGAAAAAGTTCAGAGAGGTTTCGCTAATTTTGAGTATCTCATCACTTTCAGAAAAAGTGCGTAGTATATGCGCACTGTTGATATTTGTTTGTTTATATTTTGTCTATTCCTTTTCATATGATTCAATGGATGATTCAGACATTTCCTCATGGGGTATAAGCAATTCTTCAGATTCTTCTGTAAACCGCTATTATAATGCAAATTCCTCAAATGATTTAGAACTTGAGCAAATAGTTGTTACAGCAGGCAGACGACAAAAACTTCTTGAGAAAACGCAATCCTTTTCGGTAATAAGACCAGAAGAGTGGCAGGGTACTACAAAGAGCGTTGCCGATGTAATTGCAGAACAGACAGGTATTCAGACTATCAGATATGGAGGCACCGGAAGCTTTCAGACTGTTTCTGTGAGAGGGATACAGGGCAATAAAGTATTGGTTTTGCTTGATGGTATTCCGCTTAATTCAGCAATGGGGGGAGCGGTTGATCTTGGGGGGATCAGTCCTCAGAGAATCGGAGAAATAGAAATATACAAAGGAGTTGTGCCTGGTGAATTCGGGGGTAATTCACTTGGCGGGGTGATAAATCTTCGAAGTAAAAATATGATGAAGTCCCAAACTGTTGCTTCCAGTATGTCCAGAGGAGCGTATGGATATAGAAATCACTACTTTGAAGCAGCTTCCGATAAGATAGACAATGTATATATCTTTGGATCAGCTGATTATACCAGTTCTGATAACGATTGGCCGTTTCTTAACAGAAACAGAACTCCGTATAATCCTCATGATGACAGGAAAGATACAGTTCAAAATCACCACTACAGCCATTTTGAAACCAGGATACATCCTTCAGTATCATTTCCAAACGAAAGAGTTCTTTCATCTGGAATCTCATTTTCTACATCAAAAATGGGTCTTCCTGCCGAAGAGGGGCATGTTAACAGAACAGCAATTTTTGATCGCAATATATTTTCGTTTACAACTAATCTGCAAAATGATTCGGAGCATCTCAGGTTCAACATTACTCCTCAACTGGGTTATATGCACTGGAGTGGAAGAACAGTCTGGACAAGCAATGATGAGAGTATGGGAACTTCACATGGAACAATCGGTTCTTTTCGCAACGGCTGGGCACAGGTTCAGACAGATCTGCATGTTTTAAATGCTTCAGCTAATACAGATTATTATTTGACAGATAATGTTGTCGGCCAGATTGGTGTGCATGGAAAACACTCCCAAATAAAAACCACATCACAGGCCACACAGTTCACCCCGGCGGATTGGCCTGGTAGTTCTCAGGAACTTTCAATTACTGCTGGTGTAAACTCATTAGTGCCAGTTGAAGGTTTTGAAGTTGGGCTCTCTTTGGGTGGAAGTGTTAAGGCAATCAGGAGTTTTACTAAAGGTGGACAAAACAGTTTTCTTGCTCTGGATTTGGATCCAACAGACACTGTAGAATATCCATGGTCTGCCTATGGTGGTGTTCATCTGCGGCCATCAAAAAAGTCCCTTGTATTCTTCAATGTTGCACGGTATAGTCATATCCCTGGGTTACGGGAAAAATTTGGTACTAACGGCAAAATTTATCCTAATCCTGACCTGAAGGAGGAAGTAGGATTTTCTCTGGAAGGTGGATATAGATATCTTGGAGAAAGAATTTTTTTTGAATCTGTACTGTTTAGCAATAAGATGGAAGATGCGATCCTGCTTCTGACTCATGTTGACCGGGGTAAGTATGTAAATCTTGCCCGGGCATCGGCAAGAGGCTTAGAGTCAACACTTCGAATTGAACCAATAAGGCATCTCTCAGTCGAAACACGGGTCACTTTACAGGATATCCTGAATAAAACACATATGTACACCTATTACGGAAACAAAATTCCCAATGAGCCGGGTTTAAGTGGTTTGTTTAAAACAACTGTTGGTCCTCTTAAAGGGATGACGATCCAGTACTGGCTTGACTATAAATCATTTTTCTTTAGAGATTATGCAAATAAACAGCGTGTTCCTCATTCCCAAGAGCAATTTGGAACCGTATCGCATAATGGGATGGTATCCTGGAGTTCAGGAGACAGACTATCTCTTTCTGTTTCATTCAGGAATTTTGATGGGGATTTGATGAGGTATGAGGATGTTGTGACAACACCGGGCTCTGATCGTTCATGGGTTTTGGTTCCGAAAAATGAATGGAGCGTTACTGCTAAGGTTTCATTTTAGAAAAAATTTACAAGATAATATAAATACAACACAGGAGATGTTATGCGCCAAAATATTAAAGCAGTTTTGTACGCTTTTACTGTAGGATCGCTATTTTTGTTTGGATGTTCGGATAATTTGGTAAATTCTAACAAAAAAGAACCAGTCATTATTACTCACCCAAAGAGTATAGAGATTGATATAGGTAACTCATTCAGTTTGGCTGTTTCAGTAGAAGATGAAAAATCACTCTCGTTTCAGTGGTATAAAAACGAAAGTGAGATTAATGGAGCGACCGATTCGGTTTTTGGTATAGAAAACGTCAGAATGTCAGATATGGGGCAATACTATGTTGTTGTTTCAAACAAATCCGCAAGCGTAAAAAGTAATACTGCCTTGGTATCTATTGTTAATACTGATACCAGCGGAAAACCTGTTATTGTAAATCAAAGCCGATCAAAAGCAATGGATTTAGGTACACCTTTGAAATTGTTTATTCAGGTATCCGGAGATTCTCCATTTACATACGTTTGGTATAAAAATGATAGTGTTCTTGAATCGGAAGCAGATAGTACTCTTGATCTGGGAGTTTTATCTTCTGGAAATGTAGGTGAATACTATGCTATTGTCTCAAATTCAAAAGGGGCTGATACCAGCGAAATCATTATAGTAACTGCAAAACCAGGCGATCTTTTCATAATGCAATCAGATTTTCAATCCGGTGTTATCCGTTCCATATCTTCAACCGTTAATTCTATCTCCGGATTCAACTTACCGGTACACAGCGATGCTACACTACGTACCCATGGTGGTTTTTTATATGTGATCGAAAGGATGGGAGCAGATAATATTCTCAAATATGATCCATCAAAAAGCGGAGATAAAGGAGTAGTATATCAAACCAATCTTGGAAATAACTGGAATCCACAGGATATGGTTTTCAGAAGTAATACCAAAGCGTATATCTCAAATATGAATGAACCAAAGATAACAGTGTTCAATCCGTCAACCGGCAAAATCAGGGAAAATATCAATATTTCAGAATATACATTTAATAAAGAAGCCAATATCACTCCATACGCAAATGCTATGGTTCTTGTAGGAACAGATCTGTATGTTATGCTTCAGAGACGAGATGGATGGAGTCCCGGGGCTCCAACATTACTTCTGAAAATAGATACCGAAACAGATAAAATCACTGATACCATTCCACTGCAATTCAAAAATGGTCATTCTATGGTCTACAATAACGGAGCTCTTTATGTCTCAAATCCGGGAACCCTTTCCAGTATAAATGATGGTGCAATTGAAAGGGTTGACCTTGCTACAAAAACTGTTACTACTGTTATTAAAGGAGAGACCCTCGGTGGATCTCCTAATTATATTGTACACAAGAGCGGCAACTCCTTTTACATAACAAATTATGTTGGATGGCAAAGTGTTCAGGTCCTTGAAATTAATGCCTCTACCGGTTCAGTGACCAATGTTTTGCCAAATGTTATAGACGCTTTCGGTGGTATTTATTACGATAAGGAAAGTGAAATTCTCTATGTCGGAGAGAGGGATATTGATGAGATGGGAATACGTATATTCAAAAATAATCAGCAGATAGGCTCTTCTGTAAAAAGCGAAGACTGTCTACCTCCCACAAGCCTTGTTGTAGTCCGATAACAGAGTATTAATCCGAAGCTGTTGGTGTAAAAGCTAACAGCCTCTTTTTAAGGCAGTTATGAAACGACATCATATATTTACAGTAATTATTGCTTTTTCTTTGTCTTTTTGGTATTGCTCAGAGTCTGACAAACCAGTTTCTAAGTCTCCTGAACGGATTATATCTCTTGCCCCCAGTATAACAGAAACCCTTTTTGCACTTGGACTTGGCGAAAAGATAATTGGTATCACCTCCTACTGCAAATACCCGCCTCAAACCGAACAGATAGAAAAAATCGGTGGTTATGCAGATGCCAACCTCGAGAGGATCATTACTCTGAGGCCAGATGTGGTTGTTATGACAAGTGAACATGAGAAACAGAGAGTGTATCTTGAGCGCTTTGGCATTAATACACTGGTGGTTGAAAACCATTCAAGTGCAGCAATATGCAGCTCCTTTTCACTGATAGGCCGGTACTGTGGAATAACCGATATGTCTGACAGCCTTGTAGCCTACTTTAAAAACAAGATGGAATGGTTGGAAATCGCAGGAAATCAAAATCCACCGAAAATTCTCATCTGTGTTGGCAGAGATAATCCGGGAGCCGGAAGGATTGGAAGTATATTTGCAGCCGGGAAGAGCACTTTTTATAACGATCTTATAGAAGCCGCGGGAGGCGTAAATGCATATTCTTTACCCTCACCATCATATCCCAGGCTTTCTCCTGAAGGTATCATGTCACTTGCACCCGACATAATAATCGATATCGCACCCTCTATGGGAGATTACACCTGCAGCCTGCTTGTGGAAGACTGGTATTCACTCTCAAGAGTACCAGCTGTAAGAAAGGGAAATGTTTTCTGTCTCTCCGGGGATTATGCAACTATTCCCGGGCCAAGAATACTTCTTCTGCTTGATGACATAAGAGAGATAATATCTGATTTAGTAGTAATTGAAGAAAGATAAATATGGTATCTGTTCAAAATATCCTTGAGATGAATAATGTATATGCAGGGTATGGCTCCGGAGAAATTTTACAGGGAGTTTCATTTTCGGTTCAAGTAAATGAGAAGTGGGCTATACTTGGCCGCAATGGCACAGGTAAATCTACGCTTATCAAGCTCATTGCTGGTATACTGCAGACACGCAGAGGTACGGTTTTTGTAAATGGGCAGAATATTCTCAGGTACCCTTCCAAAAAGCGTGCCCGGACTATGGCTTATGTACCACAAAAACCGGATGGAATCATTCCATATTCAGTGCATGACTTTGTGATGCTTGGTAGGTATAGTTTGATGGGACCACTGGGAGTTGCATCCAGGGAGGATCGTGTTGCAGTTAGTGAGGCAATGGATCTGTGTGATATAGTACATCTTCAAAACAGGATGATGAGCACGTTAAGCGGAGGTGAATTTCAAAGAGTGCTACTGGCTTCAAGTGTGGCTCAGCAAACTCCGATTCTTCTTCTCGATGAACCGACATCATCTCTTGATCCTGCACACGAACGCCTCTTTTTTGATGCGCTCAGCAGAATTCATCAAAAACGTGAACTAACAGTCATTATGATAACTCATGATATTAACACTGCAATGATCCATTGCACTCATGTATGCGCTCTTTTAAACGGAAAAGTAGCATTCAAGGGAAGCTGCGAAGAGTTCAGAAATGAATGCCCGCTCATTCTTGATAAAATATTCGGTGTAAATTTCCACGAATACGTATGTAAAGGGGAACAAACACACGCTTATGGAGCCTGGGGGTTACAATGCCATCTCTGAAAAGAGCATATGTGATGATCCCACTATTAATTTTAATCTCTGTTTTGTCATTGTTTATAACTCCTGGAATTGGGATTACCTGGATCTCTCCTCTGGACATTTTACATAACAATGACCTCCGTTATATTTTCTTTTCTATTCGTATACCACGTACCCTGACAGCTTTTTTCGCTGGCGGTGGTCTTGCAATAGCCGGCATGATCTACCAGGCAATATTTCGCAATCCCCTTGCATGTCCCCATATTCTGGGTGTCTCAAGTGGCGCATCACTGGGAGCTGCATTATGTATTGTCGCAGGGGCCGCAGGCTCCGTTTATGGTTTGCCAATTGTAACTTTTGGAGCATTTACCGGTGCAGTACTTTCGGTGCTTATCGTATGTCTGTTTGCCTGGAGCTATGAAAGTAACTCAAGCACACTTCTGCTGGCAGGAGTAGTAGTCGCAACTGTATGCTCGGGGCTGATAATGTTTATTCATCTGATCGGCGGAATTCACAAATCTTTTCAGATACTTCGCTGGATCATGGGCGGGGTGGATGGAGTAAGCTATCCACTTTTAATCCTGATGCTTGCACCTCTTATGGTGTTCTTTGGTATTACTGCGGTTCTGACACCAAGGCTCGATCTTTTTTTGACTGGTGATGATATCGCACATTCGAGAGGAATAAATGTAAGGGCAAGCAGAAATATACTGATCATCTCAACAGCTCTTGCGGTAGGTGCAGTTGTGGCTGCGTGCGGGCCAATAGGCTTTGTGGGAATTATCGCTCCGCATGCCTGCAGAATGATGATACCTGGTATCCGGCATCGCCTCCTCTCATTGTGTTCATTTTTACTTGGGGGAACGTTTCTTGTGCTTGCTGATACTCTTGCAAGATCTCTTGCTCCGCCGGCAGAAATTCCTGTTGGAATTATAACCTCTCTTTTGGGAGGTCCGTTTTTCCTTATAGTGCTTGCAAGAAGAAAAAAACGTTATCTGATGTAAGGGTTAAAATGATGAAAAGCAAAAGTCTGATGATTCAGGGTACCGCAAGCTCCAGTGGAAAATCGCTTATTGCCGCTGCACTCTGCCGTATACTCCATCAGGATGGATTCAGGGTAGCTCCGTTCAAGGCACAGAACATGTCCAATAACTCATTTGTAACTGCGGATGGTTTAGAAATGGGACGGGCGCAGGTTGTACAGGCTTATGCTGCAGGAATTCTTCCGGATGTACGGATGAATCCGGTCCTTCTTAAACCATCATCAGATACCGGGGCGCAGGTTGTACTCAAAGGTAAAGCCACCAGCTTTATGAGTGCGCGTGATTGGCATCAGACAAGAGAGATGCTAAAAAAAACAGTCTGCGAATGTTACAATTCCATTTCCGGTGAATACGATATCATGATATTGGAGGGAGCTGGAAGCCCTGCAGAAATCAATTTGAAAAAGAACGATATAGTAAATATGGGAATGGCGGAGATGGCGGATGCCCCTGTAATTATCGTAGGAGATATCGACAGAGGTGGAGTTTTCGCCTCACTTGTTGGAACGATTCAGCTGCTTGAGCCGCATGAACGCAAAAGAGTAAAGGGTTTTATTATCAATAAATTCAGGGGTGATGTTGACCTTCTAAAACCAGGGCTTGATCAGCTCACCCAATTAACCGGTATACCTACACTTGGAGTTGTTCCCTGGATTGAACACTGTATAGATGATGAGGACGGGGTAACAGAAAACTTCAATAAAAAAAATATATCTGAAAACCAGATAGATATCTGCATTATTAAACTACCCCATATATCAAACTTTACCGACTTTCTTCCTTTGCAAAATATTTCCGGAGTGGCAGTGCGCTGGTGTGATCGCGCAGAGCAGATTAAAAGGCCCGACATTCTTATTATTCCGGGTACCAAAGCCACCATCAGTGATCTCAGGGTTTTGAAATCTTCCGGCATTGCAGAAAAAGTACGGGAGTATGCTCTTAATAACGGAATAGTGTTTGGCATCTGCGGAGGATTTCAGATGCTTGGAAACGAAATAATCGACGAATCCTCGGCTGAAAGTTCTGTAATGTTTGAAACCGGTCTCAATCTGCTTCAGATGAAAACCAGATTCATGCCTGATAAGAGAACTGTTCAGGTAAACGCGAGCATAGCTGATGTCGATAGTGCGCTGTTCACAGGAATGGTAAACACGAGTTTTACCGGGTATGAAATCCACATGGGAAAGAGTGAATATGATGAAAATACCAAGCCGTTTACAATATCCTGTGACAGTGAAGGATTCCAATGTGTAAGTGGTATAATGGATGAGTATGGACGGACATATGGAACATACGTCCATGGAATTTTTGATTCAGGAACGATAACCAGTACTCTTATTAATAACCTGAGAAGAATAAAGGGACTTGAGCCTATAAATATAGCCGCTCAGGACAGATCGCTGACTTTTGAGAATGAAATGAACAGGTTGGCTGCAATATGCAGAGATAATCTTGATATGAATGAAATCAACAAAATTATAAACAGAATATCTCAATGAGTTTGACGCCCCTATTATATATGCACCCGTTAAGTCTGATAATAGCTGTCTTTCTTGATCTGCTTCTTGGTGACCCCCGCTGGCTGCCACACCCAATAAGATGGATTGGGTCTCTTATAACCGCATTTGACAAATCCCTATTCCCCTCCAAAAGAAACGGCAAAAAAGAGTTTTTCCGGGGTGTTTACTTATGGCTACTGGTAATAGTTACTACAGCTTCATTAACCAGTCTGCTTCTCTTTTTGGGTAAAGCGTTACACATTCGTTTTGTATTAGAAATTATAATTGCATTTTACTGTTTATCTGCTCGTTCTCTCTCTAAGGAATCAATGAAAGTTTTGACTCATTTAAGAAACGGGGAGATAGTAAGAGCTCGTTATCAACTTTCTACCATTGTGGGCCGAGATACAGAAAAGCTCGGGGAAGAGCAGATAATCAGAGCAACGGTAGAGACTGTTGGGGAAAATATTACCGATGGTATAATTGCACCACTGTTTTACCTCGCTATCGGTGGACCTGTTTTAGGTCTTGTCTACAAGGCCATTAGCACAATGGACTCGATGATCGGTTATAAGAATAGCAGATATAAAAATTTTGGCACCTGTTCAGCCAGAGCAGATGATCTTTTTAACTTTGTGCCGGCGCGCCTTACTGGGTTTTTGTTAATACCTTTTGCTGCTCTGATTTGTCGTTTAAACTGGCGGCAATCAATTTATATAGCGTTAAGAGACCGGAAGAAACATCAAAGTCCAAATTCTGCACATGGTGAATCGGCTGTTGCAGGAGCGCTTGGTATTCAGTTAGGGGGAGTTTCAACTTACGGCGGAGTAGAGTCACAAAAACCTTTTCTTGGAGACAGGCTCAGACCACTCTGTTTGACTGATATCGTTTGTGTCAATACAATTCTTTTTTGTGCGACTATTTTTTCATCCCTTCTGGCAACAAGCTGGCTGATATTCAGAGGGATAAAATGAGAAAACATAAAATTGCTGATAGAATAGTCTCTCTTGCGCCCTCAGTAACAGAAACCCTTTACGCTTTGGGATTGAGTGGCCATCTGTGTGCGAGAACAGATTTTTGTGACTGGCCTGATAAGGTGCATACCCTACCCTCTGTTGGCGGATTTTCATCCTGCGATATGAATAACATCATGAAATTTGATCCTGATCTGGTAATCGGTACTCCTCTTCATGAAAATTTGCTCAGAACGATAAAGACGTCTGGTGTTAGAACTGTATCAATTCCTGCTTACCCGGTTTTTGAAGCTCCAGAAACAATCAGATGTGTAGGAAGAGCTATTGATGCTCCTGATGCTGCAGATAAGCTGGCAGTGGAAATCCAAAAAAAGATTATGAGCATCAAAGAACAGGCACTCCAGTTAATTCCTAAGAGTGTTTGTTACCTTTGCAATATTGAATGTCCCTCCTGGTTTTGCTGTCCGATTGCAGAATCGATAACTTATCTTAATTGTAACAATGTTGGGAGAGATACATACGGACAGGCTGGCAGAGAAAATGTGCTGAAGTCGATAGTGAATGAAAAACCGGATCTGATTCTAATGGCAAAATGTAAAAAATGTCGCTCTCTTTGCGTGGATTATCTTTTAGAAAGTGACAATATTCTTTCATATTACATTGAAAGTAATAAACCGAAACTGGTTGATTTCAACTCCAAACTACTTGGAAGGTCAGGGCCCCGTGCAGCACTTGCACTCAGTATACTGGCAGACGCAATTTATGGCAGAGAGTGGGAATCTGAATAATGAATAACGGTACAAATATTTTAACAGTTCCCTTTTTTTGCTCCTGGAGTGGAGGGAAGGATTCTGCCCTTGCACTTTACAGATCAAACGGTAAAAAGAGATGTGAATCACTGATTACAGTTTTGGATGAAACGAAAGAAAGAACAAGATCTCATTACATCTCTGCAGAGAACATTAAAAGACAAGCAGAATCAATTGGTATTCCACAAAGATTCATTTCTGCCTCATGGGATGATTATGAACGTGAATTTAAGAATGAGGTGCGCTTATATAAGGATTGCGGTGTAGCTGATGGGGTGTTTGGGGATATTGATATTGAGCAGCACCGTGAGTGGGTAGAGCGTGTATGCGGTGAGAGTGAAACAAAAGCACACTTTCCTTTGTGGGGGGCACCACGCACAGATCTGGTGAATGATTTTATAAATCTGGGATTCAGGGCCATCATAGTAGTTGTAAACAGGCAGCTTATGCCTGAGCGTTTCATTGGAAGAATAGTTGACCAGGCTCTTATACAGGAACTCCAATCTGAAGGCGTAGATGTGTGTGGAGAGAACGGCGAGTTTCATACGTTTGTTTTAGACGGACCATTGTTCTGTCAACCAATCAGGATAGTACATAAAGAAATTATCAGTAATGGAAATTATACATTTATAGATTTTACAACAGATTAGTTTGAATTGCTTAAAAGGACAGCCACAATGAAAGGTTATCTTCAGGTTTATACAGGTAACGGGAAAGGAAAAACGACCGCAGCCATAGGGCTGGCAATCAGGGCTTGCGGAGCAGGTGTGCCGGTTTTGTTTTCTCAGTTTGTAAAAGGACAAAGGTACAGTGAAATAGGGGCACTCCAGAGATACAGCGACCTGATTACCATAAAACAATATGGCAGAGGATGCTTTATTGAACGTGAAGCACAGAAAGAGGATATCGATGCCGCACAGAGAGGATTAGAAGAGCTTAAGAACATTTTCCAATCTGGCGAGTATAAATTAATTATTCTCGATGAAGCCAATATTGCAATGTTCTATAAACTATTTACAGTTGATGAGCTTCTTGAACTGATTAACAGCCGAAAACCAGATTGCGAGGTGGTTGTAACCGGACGTTATGCACCACAGAAACTAATTGAGGCTGCAGATCTGGTGACTGAAATGAAAGAGATAAAACATTACTATACATCGGGAGTAGAGGCGAGAAAAGGCATTGAGTGCTGATATGACAAAAATGAAATATCCTTTTCACCTTGGAACAACTTCATACATTATACCGGATAATATTCTGCCCAATGTAAGGGAGATCTCTCCGCTTGTCGATGATATAGAGCTGGTACTTTTTGAATCACCGGAAATTTCCAATATTCCTTCATCCGAAGAAATAAAAGAGCTTGCAGATCTGGGAGCAAGAAATGATTGTGGGTACACGGTTCATCTTCCCATAGATAAAAAGGCCGGTGCTGCAGAAGACAGTGAAAGAATAGGGTTCTGTGATGCAGCTAAAAAAATAATAGAACGTACTTTGCCTCTTTCACCCCGGGCCTGGATACTTCATCTCGAAGGTATTAAAAGTTCTGACTCTGAAACACAGGTCGGGGATTGGGTGCAAAGGTGTGATCGGACGGTAACATCGTTAATGGAACTCATAGGTAAACCCTCTAAAATAGCGATAGAAAATCTGGGGTACCCCTGGCATTGGCATCGTGGACTTGCTATAAAGCACGGGGCATCACTTTGCTGTGATGTAGGACATCTGTGGGCGTATTTTGCGAACGATTGGCAAGTGCAGCTGGAAGAAATGTTACCGCACACAAGTGTGATCCATTTGCACGGGTTTAATGGTGAGAAGGATCATGTGTCCCTTGCTTGCGGAAATCAGGATCATATTGAATTGTTTTTTGACAAAATAAAAAAGGCAAACTACCGTGGAGTGGTTACTCTGGAAATCTTTAACCAAACCGATTTTTCTGAGTCGGTCGATATGGTGGCGAAAATATGGGAAAAATTGTCCTGATCACAGGAGGAGTCCGCAGTGGAAAGAGTGCCTGGGCACTGGAAAGAGCAAATGCATCTTCCTACTCACAAAAGATATTTATCGCCACTGCCGAGTGCTTTGATGATGAGATGAATGAGAGGGTTGTCAATCACCAAAAAGAGCGTGGCGAAAAGTGGCAGACGATCGAAGAAACTATTGATCTTGTAAAAGCCATATCAGAAATACATGACAATACAGTGGCTGTTATTGACTGTTGTACCGTATGGCTTGGTAATGTCTGGCATAAACTTGGAGACAGTGATCAGGTTCTTCAGGATTATATTGATTCGTTTTGTAATGCACTCCAAAAGTGGAATGACGGGGAGGAAAATGGTGAGGTTATCATCGTGTCCAATGAAGTTGGCTGGGGAATAGTACCACTGGAAAAGAGTGTGCGGCGGTACAGGGACTGGGCCGGGAAACTGAATCAGAGGATTGCTTCCATTGCAGATGAGGTGTATTTGAGTGTGGCGGGGATTGGGGTGAGGATAAAAGGAGGGGAGTAGGAAGTGGTGGGTGTCGAGTGTCGAGTGTCGAGTGTCGAGTGTCGGGTGTCGGGTGTCGGGTGTCGGGTGTCGGGTGTCGGGTGTCGGGTGTCGGGTGTCGGGTGTCGGGTGTCGGGTGTCGGGTGTCGGGTGTCGGGTGTCGGGTGTCGGGTGTCGGGTGTCGGGTGTCGGGTGTCGGGTGTCGGGTGTCGGGTGTCGGGTGTCGGGTGTCGGGTGTCGGGTGTCGGGTGTCAGGTGTCAGGTGTCAGGTGTCAGGTGTCAGGTGTCAGGTGTCGGGTGTCAGGTGTCGGGTGTCGGGTGTCGAGGCTAAGGGAGATCCAATTCCGCTCACACTGAGCGTACCCGTCTTCGGGTGCAGTCGAAGTGTTCCTAAGTGTTTGATCAGGAATAAGGAACCCTTCGATCCCGACTTCACGTCGGGACTCAGGGTGAGCGGGAGGGGAATAACAGGGTCCTTCAACCGGTGAACTCACTCTGTAAGTGGACGGAATTGATACATTCAAAAAATTTATACAAAAGGGATAGTCACATGAGTACAGTAGAAATCGAAGTCTCTAAAACTGCAAACCCTGAGCTTGAATCATCAGTAAAAACCCGTCTCGATAACCTCACAAAACCACCGGGCAGTCTGGGCAGGCTTGAAGAATTCGTGCTTAAATATTGCCTGTGTCGCGGAAACGCCGATGCAAAAGTCAATCGCAAAAGTCTTAAAATATTTGCCTCTGACCATGGGATAACAGCTCAGGGAGTGGCGCCGTTTCCTAAAGAGGTTACCGTTCAGATGGTTCATAATATGCTTGGGGGCGGGGCGGCTGTTGTGGTGATGTGTAAATCTGCAGGAGTTGAGTACAGGGTTATAGATGTTGGTGTGGACGGTGACTTTGACCGCCACGATCTTCTGATTTGCAAAAAAGTGAGCAGGGGAACGGAAAGTTTTTATTCCGATTGTGCGATGAGCAGGGAAGAGTGTGATAGTGCACTCCGTACAGGTATTGAAATCGCCTCAAAGGAAGAAAGTGACATAACCGCAGTGGGGGAAATGGGGATAGGGAATACTTCATCAGCTTCTGCTCTCTATGCGTTGCTGCTTGATGTCGATGGGGCATCAACCGTGGGAATGGGAACCGGAGCTGTTGGGGCGCTGTATGAGAAAAAGTGCCGGGTAATAGATGAAGCAGTCTGTTTTCATAGGGAAACCTGGGACGGGACTGCAGTTGATGCGCTCAGGCGCGTGGGAGGATATGAAATTGCTGCAATGACCGGCTATATCATTGGCTGTGCTCAAAAGCGCATCCCTGTTGTAATCGATGGATTCATTGCCACCGCTTCAGCTCTGTGCGCCATAAAGATGGAGCCAACTGTGCTAGATTATTTGTTCTTCGGACACGTCTCTGACGAACAGTTTCATCGCAATGTGCTTGATTCTCTTGGTGTGAAGCCTATCCTTGAGCTTGGAATGAGGCTTGGTGAAGGCACCGGAGCGGTGCTGGCGATGCAGATTATAGAGCAGGCGCTTAACTGTTACCATAATATGGCTACCTTTGCATCTGCAGGGGTTTCGGATAGGTAGGGGAGGTTGGCTGAGGCGATGAATTGATGTCATTTCCGCTCACCCTGAGTCACGATGTGAAGTCGGGATCTGATGGTTCTTGTGTGTTGACTTTTTCATATGGTAGTATAAATGCAGGAACCCTTCGACTGCCCCGATTCGGAAATCGGAACGCTCAGGGTGAGCGGAGAGGGTAAGATTGACTCGATTTAATGGTGAATCCGTTTCCGCTCACACTGAGTAGGCCAATTCTTATTGGCCGTATCGAAGTGTTCCTAAATTCAAAAAGGAGACTGAATATGTTTTCCGTTTACATATTACTCTGCTCCGATGGATCATACTACACAGGTCATACTGATAATTTGGAAAAAAGGTTGTACGAACACAATAAGGGGATATACAAGTGACACACAGAGACAAAAAGGCCGGTAAGATTGGTTTTTCAGCAGGCATTTAATACCAGAGATGAAGCATTCAGAGCTGAAATGAGGATAAAAGGTTGGAGCAGGAAAAAGAAAGAGGCTTTGATTAGAAGTGATTGGGATGAGATTTCTGCGTTGAGTAAGAAAAATGGGAGGAGGGAGTAGGAACCCTTCGATCCCGGTTTGAATCGGGACTCAGGGTGAGCGGGAGGGGGGAAACTGGCTGTTTTGAATGTGCTGT
>LDWW01000047.1 GCA_001045525.1 Chitinispirillum alkaliphilum
TCAAACATTTTGGTGGTATCCCCAAAGAGGTTCTTTTTGACAATATGAAAACTGCATATGTCTATAATGTTGGAGAAGAAAAGTGGGAAGTAAACGTCAAAATGGCTGCATTTGCTGCTCATTACGGCTTTGTTCCCAGGCGCTGCAAAGTGTATCGACCCAAGACCAAGGGTAAGGTGGAACGTGAGGTCAGATATGTGCGCACCAGCTTTCTGCCTTCTGTCGGTGGGGACCTGTCTCTTGTTCCTACCGCCCGTCTTAATGAGCTTGCTGAATTGTGGGTGGAGCGGGTTAATGCCAGGACCATCCGTGATTTCGGACAAACGAGAATGGAACGGTTTGCAGAAGAAACGAATCTCCATTCATTACCCGAAAAACACTTTGAATACAGGCTACCGGAACCTCTCGTAGTGAACCGTGAGGGACTGATAACTTTTCAGACGAACCGCTACAGCATGCCTTCTGATTACAGAGGAAAACAGCAGGAAGGGCTGCTTGATCCCACAAACCGCAAACTGACACTGACGTGTGATGGCGTGATAGTAAGAACTTTGACACTTGCAGCTGCCGGACTCAAAGAGAAGATCATTGACCTCAGGATCGTAAGGAACACCTTGAAGCATGCGCAAGGGGTGTGAACTCGAAGAGCGTATCCGATTGCAGGTTCTGGAGAAACGCAGACGTGCTCAGCAGGAAAATGAAACAGCAGACCCTTCTGTTTATGATGCACTTTTCAACTGTGAATACCAAAACATAAAGGTGATGTAATGAACACTGTACCGCTTGAGATACTTCGCAATAATCTCCTTGAGCTGAACCTTGGTTTTGCGTCCAGCTACATCGATACCTTTCTTCACGAGCATTCCCGGGGGGATAAACCGTTGGTTGAGAGTCTTTGTGACCTGCTGGACAATGAGGTGACCCAACGCAGACTGCGGCGGCAAAGACCCGGCTAAAGCTCTCGAGGTTGCCGTCAATAAAGAGTCTTGAAGATTTCAAAATCGACGAGGTGGAAAGTATCACGAAAAAAAAGCTTGCGGAGCTGAGCAGTCTTGCTTTTGTCGAGCGAAGGGAGAATGTCCTCGAAATGGTTTTTAACCTTTCTCTCCAAAGCAACTGGCTCGACCGCGTTTCTCCAAAAGATAGCTGTTCAGCTCATTTTAGGGGTTGTTCAGTATTGAGCCCAACTACTCCAGTTTGAATGTTCGCCAGATTGGTTGAATGCCCTAACTCTCCATTGTGATACGTAGTGATAAGCTCCATCATAGACCTTAAACTTTTCTCTCGTTGTACCGCCGGACAAAAGTGACCCATCTACTGCATTCCTAAATTCAATGATATACGTAACTATCTGACCAGCAGCATCATCTCCACACCCCCAACTTAATCTTTTCCCATTGTCTGGAAGGTTTGTGGCAGAAAGATTACATGGTACTGTTGGAGGCTGGTTAGGCGGCAGGATATAATCGAAATAACTATTGCTCCGGCCAGATCTCAACCCATGTTCATCTATAGCAGTAACAGACCAATGGTACCTGAGAGGAATTTCCAGATCTGTAATAACTACATGTTTATCTTGTACTCTTCCAGATGTTACATGTATTATAGTATCAAGGGGCAATGGAAACGGGTTATGCATATAAACATCATACCCATATTCAACCTCATCTCCATCAGGGTCATCCCCACACTCCCAGCTTAAGCGCACACCTCCGGAGATTACTGTACTGGTTAAATTACAAGGGTCGGATGGAGGGTTGTTTAATAACAACGTATATACATACGTGCTCTTACTCCCAAGTTCAGCACCATCGGATGGCTCGATCAAGGAAATTTCAATTGTTTTACCTGATCCTATAGTCGCATTTATTTCAAGAGGTATTGTTCTGCTCACAGTAGAGGCATCAAAAGTAAGTACCCCTGGTTCTAATATGAAATCACCTGGATCGGCTGTTCCACCCGTTACAGCATACTCAACGGTATAAACT
Source organism: Chitinispirillum alkaliphilum (assembly GCA_001045525.1). Lineage (NCBI taxonomy): Bacteria > Pseudomonadati > Fibrobacterota > Chitinispirillia > Chitinispirillales > Chitinispirillaceae > Chitinispirillum > Chitinispirillum alkaliphilum. Next base: position 1,989 of record LDWW01000047.1, read on the forward strand.
TGCCCTTGAACAGGGGTTGGTGATACCGAAATTGTTATTGGCGGGTCGGGATACCTGATTGTTGGCAGACCAGAACCGGAATTTGCATCGAACTCAATGTAAACCATATCATATTCTGTTCTAGTGTAAAGAAAAGTAGGGTAATGCCCGAGATGTGCACCAGATGGATCATACAGAGAGATAACAACAGTTTTACCAGGTGCCATACTCTCATTTATTACGAGAGGGATTGTACTGGTCATTGAAGATTCATTAAAAGTAAGCATACCAGGTTCTAATGTAAAATCATCAGAGCCGGCGGTTCCCCCTGTTACAGCATAATTAACAGAAAAATCCCGTTCGTTGTAAGGAAGATTGGAAATGGAAACTATTATTTCAGGATATTGAATATTTGGAGGACCTGAACCGGTACCAGCCTCAAAGGATACCAATGGAGGTATCGGCTCAGAGATGAAATGATATTCCTTTTCCTTTATCACAGTAGCGTAACCTGCATCTGCTCTGTTTTTGGTCGGATCAATCTTGTGCCACTGCCAGGGCCTGCCAAATTCATCGTAGGTTATTTTTTCACCTGGTTTCATGTTTTTGTCAAGTTGAATAACGGGTTGATTCCATAAAGGATCATAATAAGTAATGGTAGATAGTGCATCGTGGTGAATCACACTAATGTCACCGAAATAAATAGTGCCCTCAGTGAAGTTAGAAGAACCCGGATCATATGGCGGGCGTAAAACAAGGCTGTACCGTGTATCGACAATCCCTTCAGGAAAAGTAATTTCAAGATTATAGCATTTCCATTCTGTTGCTATTTCAAAGTGCTCATAGTCTGTGATTTGATTTCCTGGAAAAGATTGGAGCTGCAAATACGTATTTATAAACCGATCTGCTCTTGCCCAAAATTGGATCAAATATGTTTGTCCTCCCAGAGGGTCTAGATTGTTGATGTCTGGAGTTATTGCTGCGATTACATATTGATCACTTCCCTGCCTTGAGAGATCTGAGGATATTTTCAAAGTTCGCTCAGAAATCTGGATATCCTCGGGTGAAGAGCTCATTGAAAACAAAGCGATATTTGCTTCCAAGGGGTCATTTTCTGCCCAGTTAGTAAATATGCAGCTACCGTATTCTGCATTTACGGCATGCATTACAGGAAGTGTATTGTTATTTCCCCATATGGTACTAGAAATTGTTCTGTTACTCCCTGTGGTCTGGAGTAACGCGCCATTTGCCGCATATAAATCATAACTACCTTCAAGTTCCCAGTTTTCATTATTTGAACCCATAGAATGATTAAAGTGATTAAATACATTTTGTGGGTTACCTTCTGCATCGAGCTCAGATTCAAAGATATAGGACTTATGTGGCTTCCAAAAATTACTACCGACGTTGTCCGAAAAAGTCATAGCAGTTGCATAACGTACATTTTCGGGAAGAAAATTGAAATCATTATCACCTGATTGTTTCTCATACTGGATCAAAGAGGAAACTTGTGAAAGCATATTTGATTCTAACATGCCTTCATATATGTGGTTTTGGTTATAATCTTTCTCTTCAAAGGCTCTATTTTTCTTTGTAAATAAATGTCTGCCCTCACTCGATGTTGTACGTATTATTTCCGGTAGTCCGCTAAAATCATTATATGCGATAACGTCCTCAGTTGTGACTATTCCATCATTCCTATTGATGGTCGAAGTGGGCCGAATAAATCCTATGAAATATGAGTTTATTCTGTTATCGGCGTACTCTGGGACATCAACAGAACCTGGCCCCCCTATACCAACAACATCCGAATCTAAGGGCAAGCTGTTTACTGGAGGTGTAGTGTATGTTTTGTAGTTGTATAGTATTTCAAATTCTGTTCTAGATTTTGCAACTAAATTATTACATTGGGAAAAAACTTCAGTTTTCCATGGTAAACCCCGAAAGTGAGCTAAAGAATTAACATTCACCGATCCTGAAACATAGCTCCCACACTCATAGGGTTCATCATCAATATATACATCACACATACTTAAGAATGAAGGCGAGCTATTTCCATAAATCGGTACAAAATGGCCAGGGGAGATAAAGGTAGTTCTCACAAATCCATCATTACCAATTACTTTACCAATTTCATATTGAACCCGACAAGCCTCAAGAAACATTATGTTATCTAAACTATAACCATAACCGCCATTTCTGTAATACCCTGAATTGACTAATTCATACATTTCTTCAATATTCGGCAAAAGGACTGAGTTATGACTGACATATCCCCCACTGTATTCATAATGAAATGTCAAAGGGGTGCTATTCAAACCATCATAAAGCTTCTCTGTCTTTACCCTTATTCCAGGATTTAGTTCCGGAGCGTTTTCTGTTGAAATAATTTGATTGGTTGATAATCTTGTAGCAACATTTGGTTCATATCTGTATTCCCGAATTGAACCATTTTGTGATAAAATTCTGCTCACAGACCATGCCTCAGCACCAGGAGCACCGCTGTTGCCGACATAACTCTGGCCCTGGGGGAAAATAAATACTCCATTATTATCTCTTCGTAGTTCAGTAGAGCTATAGTATCCATATAAATCATGTCTATAGAATCCACCCCATTCGGGATTAGAAGCATAATCAAATGCTAAAAGAATTTGAGGTGTTTCATTAATCGACACCCTTTCAACACTTTTAAGTTTGAGAAGTCCTTTGCTGTTACTTGAATAAGGATGTCCTGGTGATAGACCAATTTCATCATAGTTGAATTTGATTTTGGAATTGAATATGAACAGATCATCTTTTCTGGTATATAACTCTATTTCATCAATTCTTCTGTCTCCCTGTATAACAATGTCATCAGCAGGTTCTTCACTCAGTTTGAATTTTGCTTTTCCGCTTGTTGTCACTATTTCTTCAGGGTAAACAGGATAAATCTTATATCTGTCAAATGAATAAGTAAAACTCTCCATTGAAACATTCACCTCTTCACCGCTATCTTCAAGAAGCCTAGTTTCATAAAACCTAGAAAAATCTGTAACGGCTCTCTCACCTTCATTCGCGAAAGAAAACAGGTCCCGAATTTCAACCGCCTCACCTGATTGTGAATAAGTTATACTGATTTTTTCACCTCCTTCGACAGAAGAATAATTGGGACCACGAATCTCTGTTAAATACCAACGTCGGTTATATCCTTCATTAACATAGGTCTGCCCAGTAGCAAGTCTGTGCCCGTACCGTATGTTTCCAAGTCGATCTGTCCATGAGGGGAAGTGTTTGTAAACCCCATCCTCTCCGAAGAAGGTTATACTGGTAAGGCCTTCTGCGTATTGGGGGAGTTTTTCTGCCCTGAGTGGCATCGCAAACACATATACAACCCCGCTCTCATCAGTTATTTCCCACTTGTATACATCATCATTGCCATCAATAAAATAGTCAATCTTAAGCTGACGCCAGTTCTGAAGATAAGCTTTAAGTGGCTGACTTTGATTTTCCGGCTGTCCGAAAAGGATTCTTCCACTTGCAAATGGTGCACTCAATGTATAAATATCCAGCTGATTAGTAAAGTCACCATCTTCAGGTGTATCAGTATACCCGTTGCCGTTTTGAGTTATAAGTTTTCTAAACACTTGTTTATGTGTGTAGTCATTTGCGAATGCCATCATACTGTCTGCTTTTTCATCAACACTGCCAACCGGAATACGCTCTATATAGGGAATAGACAGGTCAAAACCCAAACCGACCCAGCTTGCACGCTGGTCGATGGTTATACCGGAATTGTATAAGAGATCCATATCAAATGAAAGTTCATTTGAGTTGAGTTGGAAAAGTTTATGCGAAAATGACATCTGTCCGGTGTTTTTGTTAACACCGGCTGTACTTATAGTTGCTGCAACAGCAACGATTGCTAATACTTTTTTAAATAACATAAACCTATGCCTTAATTGATGTTCAACGTGTCCCAGGTGACCTTTCTACAATCGTTAACTCTTTCAAAATACCCCCGCGTTGTATCCCAGGGGAAAACAGAAAACCTGCCATACAATGTATCTTTAATAAATATATTTAGATGCAATTCCAAGGATTTAGCAGTATAACTTACAAAACGACATGGGACTGATTCAGTGAATTTATATCCTATAGTATCAAGAATAGAATTCTCATTTTTGATACTGAACTTTTCAGAATTAAACACTATCGTGTAAAGATCATTATTATGCCAATGCGGCAAAGAATACTTAATTGCAACCGTATCACAAGTATTATTAATAATTATCAGATAAAGCGTTGCATGAGCATTGACTCTTTTATGATACGGCAAATCACAATTAACCATAACTGCAACGAGTATAATCAGTAAAATTTTTCCGGCATTTTTTAAGCTTGAAATCATAGCTATTCTCCAACCACCCACTCCAAACCATATGTATTAAACCAAAGACCTTAATTGATGTTCAAGGTGTCCCATGTGACCTTTCCACAATCTTCAGATTCTTCAACACGCTTAAACGTTGTATCATAAGGGAAAACAGAAAATTGGCCATAGAGTGTATCTTTTATGAATACATTTGCATACAATTCCAAGGATTTAGCAGTATGTTCATAGAAACGGCAAGGAATTGATTCAGTGTATTTATACTCAATTGTATCCTGAATGGAATATTGCTTTTCAATTTCATTCTGACCAGAATATTGCTTTTCGATGTTGAACAGGTCAGAATTAATAATAATGGAGAAAAAATCTGACTGGATGTGTTTTGCCCGAGAATACTTTATGACTACCGTGTCATCAGTATTATTAAATATTGTCAGATAAAGCGTTACATGAGCATCGATATCTTTATGATATGGCAAGTCACAATTAATCATAACTGCAACGATTATGATTGAGGCTATCTTTCCGATATTTTTAAAACTTAACCGATCATTTCTAATTACCAAAATATGTCCCACGAAAATCATAACTTTCTAGAACTCTTTCTCTCCCTGTATCCATATTAATAATCGTAATCGTATAACTCAATAAACCCACGTGGTGCAAGGTTATCCCTTCTGTATCTCCATTGACCATAATTAATAGTAGGCCGCGGGTTTCCATCTAAATCACCTCTTACATAGACCCCTCTGTTTATCATCATTTCCAATCCCCTTACTGCGGCCCTGCTATTGAGCATTGATATAGCCCAATTGATTCCCAATAATGTCGTGAACGCTGGCGGCGCAAACCAGGATAAAATCCATAAACACTGCACATCCTGGAACATTTCTCTGCCATCAGCCCCACCCAACCTTTCTGCCAGCCGTTCCAATGGTGAAAATGACATACCACGGCTACCATGATGGAAGAAATCTCCGTATGCATGCCTTTTCATCCCTCTCCACTCACGATCAGATAATCCAGCGGGCTTATCACCCCTTCCATATTCATATAATTTTCTCATGTCATGTTGAATTCTATGCATTTTTTTTGATTCATCAACATAATTATCATCAACTCCAGGCCACCAAGTCCAACCCTTCTCTCCTATATCAGGTTTGACAGCGTAATAGGCCCCATGAAAAAAATGTATCAGAGGCGACCACCTTCCGTCAACATCTATGAAATTAACTGGGTTTACGTGTGAATACAGGTATTTGTCAAAAAATTGTTCCAGTTCATCAGTGCTCAACCAACGTCCAATTTCCGGATCATATAGTCTGGCTCCGAAATGGTATGCATTAATTCCCCCTTCATCATCAAACTCCTTGCCCGTAAATTTCACTCTCACCGGCAATTCAGAAGAGGTTTCAATTCCAGGAATACCAACCATTGCTCCATATGGTTTATACCCAACCGCTTCAGTTACCATATTCTGGTCATTAATGACCATTCGGGTTGAACCGAGGTGATCTTTGAGGTAATAGTTATAACTGTATTCATATTCACCAGAACCAGTTGTTCTGTTTTTTCTTATTATCCCCTCACCACTTATTGGCACATACTCTAATGACAAAGCGGAGGAATTTGTTACAACAATCGGGTCATTGACAGTAGTGTTTTCTCTCAAACTTGAGATGTTACCATAGAACTCTATATTTAAACAAGCGCCAGGTTCGGCCAAAAACTGATTCTCGTAAGTATACAAAACATCATCTGCGATACTTTCAACTGACAGTGAGTGAATCAGAACCGGGCCAGAAAAAATGAACTGTTTCATTAAATAAGCACTACCGTCGAACGATTCAAAACGTTCTGTTATCGGATCCTGCAATTGAAATTGCCCGGATGAAGCATCACTATACATGATTTCTAGAGAGAGTTCCTCATTTACAGCTAAAGTATTAAGCAGTTCTATCTGGACAGAAACACCCACATTTTCAAAAGAAGAAGAATAGACCGAATTATCGCTGTACATCACCGTTTGCGCTGTTTTATGAATCAGTATTGCCGGGCCAAAAGAGCGGGATTCAAAGTAGGCTACATTTCCCTCGACATAAGAAATTTCATCTATATGCCATCTTTCAGGGCTGTTTGCTCTATACTGAGCCACAGCAAGATTAGGCGGTAAAACCAATTCATCCGCGGGGATTGGAATGGGTAAAAGCATAGGGCCATTACCTGCAGGAGAATTTGCATACATTTCAAAATATCTGCCTACCGGCATATACCCTTCATATTTGCCGTCAAGGTGTTGATCAATGTCATTTTTAGTAATAGCTGGTATCGATGAAGGCTTGTTCAATACCCTATAGACTGGAGGCAGCCCAGCCGACCTGAGAAAACCAGCCGGAAAAGTGACTGGAACACTTGATGCATCTATATAATCGGAGTAGAAACGGCTGAAATCATAGTACACCATCTGCTCATTTCTATTGTCAAAATCTGAATATTCTGTAACCCAGGCATAATATGGAAAGTCAGTAGAATCAAAGGGATCGGTTCCAAAAAGAACCTCTATGAAATTAGTCACTCCATTTTCATTCTCATCACCAAAGGGATCTAAAACACTCCCCTCAAAAGAAACCCCTGCTTCCATCCGTATTTTTTTTGCATACAGAGCGCCTTTGACCTTTGCACGCGAACGTACCAAGACTTCTGCATGAGGGGCATATATAATCCCTTCAATATCAGTTTCATGCCCGATGAGGACCATACTATTTGAATTGGTATATAGTTTAACATCAGAAGCATAGCCTTCATTTGAAAAGTTCAGAACAGACCTGTCATGAAACCCAAGATTCCCGGAAACCAGTATTTCGACATTTTCACCCGGATTAACATTCAAATAGATACCAGATTCAGAGTGTAAAAACAGTGATGAAAACCTGTACGTACCACTACTGAGTATCAAATTGCCTCTTGAGTGCAAAAAGACATCACTATATGCACCAGGTGAAAGAATCCGGGTCTCCTCTGCATTGACAAAAACACTATCGGCCCCGGGCAGAACTTCAATTTGAGGAATGGTTATGCCAGCAAAATTATAATCTGTTATTATGTTTCCGTTTATTGTCGAAGAGCCATCCTTTATCAATTCCCCATTGAGCATGACATTGCCCTTTATTGCAGACAACGCTCCGATATGCACATCACCGCCGCAGATAACATTTCCCTCTACAATCACCTCACTCTGTATGTTGACCTGATTATTTGAACCGACAGCCCCAAAACCGGAGAAAACACTTTGTGACTGAATCGTGGTTTGTTCTGTAGAAAAAAGAGCAAAGCTTGTGAGAACAGGCAAAGCCGGGTCAGGATCGTCAGGATCGTCACCAGGTTCTTTTCCATGAATTCTGACATTATTTACATACACTGCGATATTTTCTGTTTTCACATATTCAGAGCTGCCCGGATTGGAGAAATCATTTGTCTTGTCCCATTCACTCCAGTCGTTATAATGGAGTCCGATCACATTGCTTCCATTTTCAGGGAGATAGCCTCCCGGGGCAACAGCCACACCACTCACACTGTATTTCACCCTGTATAGATCCCCTGATACATGCTCTATAGTAGCAGTTTCGACAGGCAAAAAATCTCTCATAATCATTGGTACATTGCCGTTTTCAGTGCTGAAGTAGTAATAGTAATGGAGGCTGGTTAGAGTCTCTGTTCCTGTATTGTGCAGGTAAATGCGTGGGTTACTGATGTTATTGTAACCTAATCTCTCGTCTCGCACATACACATCTACAGAAACGGCAGAATACAGATTGGCTACAGCAAGTAAAAAGATAATCTGAACAATCAGTGTCTTTTTGTTTATCATGATTAGGATCCCAAACTGTTTTTATAAATATTTTGATTTAATTGTCTAATAGTCATTTTTTCTTGCATCAATCAGTGCTCTGCCTTCAAAACTCTGTTACCGTCTGCATCATATACCATAACTACTGTAGACAGGAGTGCATAGGCTATATCATCAGATGAGACAGATTTCATATATTCTATAAGATTATCTGAATCATAAGAATTATCGACGATAGTATAGGTTCCCCGCTCATCCCAATAAATCTTTTCTGATCCGGGAATACTTTCAAAGAACATAAAACGCACCGGCATATTGCGCCAGTCATACTCTATCACCATTTTTTTGTTTCTGTCTATAACCATGTTTCCAAAGTGGTCGTAAGTATAAGTCACTTCGTCACCCGTGCGTTCAAGCCTGCTTGTATTTGGGAAGTATTCATACCTACCCAGACGATTGCCACCCTCCTCCTTGAATTCGAATCTTCCTGCAGCATCGTAGCTGTATTCTCCGGCAAAATTGGCAGTGAAATCAGGATTTTGTTCTGTAAAATCATTAACTCTTATTAATCTGTTCACCCTATCGTATTCATACTGTTGAGTATATTGTACGGTACCACCAGCATAATTAAAGGATGAACTACTAATATTTCCGCTATACTGCTCCTCGTAGGATATACTTTGAGTAAAAAAATCGGGTAATTCAGACGTTATCTCTGTAAGCCAGTCTCTGATGTTATACTCATAACCTACAGTGAAACCATCCACGGTTCCCAACGCTTTACCATCCATTTGACCCAGATCGTTAAAAGTGTAGCTCACCAGTTGTCGGCCGTCATTATCAACATGAACGATACTTTCCAACCTTCCCATTCTGTCATATTTGAACTCTTTTTCGATTCTGTCGGGACCGCATGTAAAAATCCTTCTGGTAAGTTTACCGTGAATATCATATTCAAAACGCAGGATCTGCGGAGCTGGATTTCCCGGTATGATTTTCACCTTGACATCGATTAAGCCCTGGTCATTATAGCCAAACAGTTCCACTACATTGTATGACACACCACCAATTCTGTTAATTGCGATTCTTGCTACCGCTCGCCCACGCAGGTTTTTGAGCTCATTGCGGATGTTTGCAGGCAATCTGGCATATCTTCTTACCTCATCCAGTGCATTTACATTATCGTAGAAATAGAGCAACTTATCCTGATGTTCATCGTTGCTATTGGCTAAAGCCACTCTTTCGACCCGCCCCAACCTGTCGTAATAATGAACTATTTCCCGCACCTTGTTTCTGTTTGGCTCATCACCATACCATGTAGTCACCTTTTTCAGTTTACCGGCAGGATAATAGGTATACTCTTCTATGCCGCCATCCGGAGTTGATTTTTCAATCACCTGCCCGCGGGTGTTGTACCTGTATGTGGTATTGGCAATAAGCTGGTTCGCCCCGGACCCGGTTCTGTTTTTGGGAGCAATCTCAGCGGTTTCCCTTCCAAGGATGTCATACTCGTATTCGGCAATGATAGCATCGCTGTGATTACCTGTTGGGCTTCTCCACACTGCAACCACGTTGCCGAAGACATCCTTAAGTTCCTGACTATAGTTGCCGTCAGGGTTTCTGCTTATAGCAAGGTGATGTGTAGCATTTTCGAATGGTTCATCAAGCAGAATACTGTAAAGTGTGTTAAGAACATCGATATCCAATTCGCTGGAGACAAACCCATTTTCAAACTGAATTTCACTGCCTTCAACACTTGTTTGGTTGCGGTTAACACCAAAATACCAGAACATTGAATGATTCGTTGATTCTATACTGTATTCTGCCCCCGGTGCACCAAGCTTACGAGTCCTGTTTAGCGGGTCGGAATAGTAGTCTTTTTCATGGTATGGTTGGGGATTGTCTCCATAGTTACTGTATTGTAGCCATAGCGGAGAATCTGATCTATTCAAATCAGAAAAGGTTACATCCAGATATCTATCGGGGAAATGGATATCCACAAACGGATTTGTCACATACTGTACACGCCCGCTTGCATCATAAAAGGTACTCGTTACAAGCTCCCTGTTATCATCAATGATGGTTTTGGACTGAATCTGCCTTCCCAGCCCGTCACTATACACAGTTGAAACCAGGTCTTTTAAATCTCCGGCCTCATCTTTACCGACTCCAAAAACGGTCGTCCTCACATAATTTGGCTGACTCTGTGAAAGGAGCGCACCCACACACACCCAAATGACAAATAACAATGCAAGCTTGATTTTTTGCTCAATCATCGCGTACTACACCCTTCTTACAGGTTAATACAGAATGTTTTTTTCTAATTTCCAAAAAACGCAGTGAACTATTTTGATATTGATAAGGCGAAAGGAATCGTCGGCAGTAGCAAGAAGTGATTTTTCCTGTTTTATAAATAAACAACACTGATTTAAAGATAATTCATCCAGTAAACTGTTGCCAACACTATTATTTCTATTGTCCGTTAATAGAAATTTTTATACTTACAAGCAAGAATAAAATACTGCCATAAGCACTCCGGGAGCAAGCCATTTGAGTGGGTTGTTATGTACCCTGTAGCTCAATGTTGCCTTATATCCGGCAAAGGCCCTCTTTCCACATGATTTTTATCGAATTTGACAATAATTAAGCCATGGCTTGTGTAATAAGCCACCAGAGGAGGGCAGGAATCACAAGCAGTTTTGATCGAAGACAATGCAAGGAATATAATAGCAAGTGCGAAGCAGAAATTCTACACATTGGAAAACGACAGTGACAAACTGTAATCCAGTGATGGTTCTTCGGCAACCGACACCGGAGAGGTGGTAGATGGGATGAGTGGTGATCGTGCAATACCCACCTTCCGTTTGCCGCAATGTTTGAGGATTCGCTCAATCACGGCATCGTCTTCTATGAAACTGATAATCATCATGGTACCGGGTGCATGGTTCGACAAACTCACCACATGCTTAGGGCACTGCAGCGGGTCGACTTCGAGTTGTCTTGATTTTGAAAACTATTTGAGCAGAGGGCAATATCCTTTTGATATCATAAACAGAGAAGTGTGTCATTACTGGGGTACCGTTTACTCCTGGTGGGAAAACGAGATGTTCTGGGTTGAGGCTTAGGGAACTTTCAAAAATCCTTTTAGCATTTTTCTACGAAAGCTTATTGGTTTTGTTGTATGTTGAGGGTTGATTTTTTCAGCTTATTGATTTCATCGGTATCACCGAAAACATCAACACAGATATTTTTATCTGCAAATTTAATCCATTCTGATTTTCCAAACGAATCGAATCTTCTGTAAAATTCTTCACTACAATCTATGATCACATATCCATGCCCGCCACCTAAACCGATTCCTCTCAACCTACCCAAACGTACAACAAATGAGTCAGTGGGATACTTCTTTTGAAGTATATCAAGTATTCTTTGGCGTAAAACATCTCCTTTCAACATAAGCAATTCAGAATCTTCCTGTATTTCAACACGGAATGAACCATCATGATTTACCCAGTGGTAATGATTTATATTCGGAATAAACAGATTTGATTTTGATTGAGCTGTTTTTACAATCTTTCTGGCAATGTCGATATCTGAACATATGGCACGAAATGTACTGAACCGATTTTCGGTTGGAATATCAGAGAACGGGTGTTCATCGAAATCAATTACATATCCTGTTGACACTGCCTGTTTGCATTCAAAGTTTATACTTAATTTGTCCACTATTGCAGTATTACATATAATATATACGAAGTAATCATAACCACATACAAACCCGGACATTCCAGTCCCTTGACTGTACGCACGTTTACTTTTGTAATTCCAGTCATTGAAAAACCTCCGGATTAGCCTTCTGTCATCAATTATGAAATGTGGATAGAAATCGGAATTGGTACCCATCTCCACCCGTGCATCCAAAAAGTAAAACTTGTAATTGCAGGAATCCTGATTCAAATGGTCCAGTACTTTTTCCTGAGAAAAGGTATGAGACAAGCCTACCATTATGAAGAGCATAGTAATCATTAGTTTCATTTTTGACCCTAAAAGGTGAAATGTGTATCTGATTGAGATATTACTAATAATAATTTTTGATTCAGATTTGATTAGTATCACGAAAAACTTCATCAATAAACTCATTATCTTCAAATTAAATCCATTCTGATTCCTCAAACAAATGTAATTTCAATGACATTTGAAGCCCTTTCGTTCTAAGGCAAATGATGTAAGCACTTGCACTGTTCCTTTCGCTGATTGATTAATAGAAACATCGATGTTTTATACAAGCAAGAAAAATATACTGCCATAAGCACTCCGGGAGCAAGCCATTTGAGTGGGTTGTTATGTACCCTGTAGCTCAATATTGCCTTTATCCGGCAAAGGCCCTCTTTCCACCTGGTTTTTATCGAATTTGACAATAAATAAGCCATGGCTTGTGTAATGAGCCACCGTAAAATAGTCAGGAATCACAAGCAGTTTTGATCGAAGACAATGCAAGGAATATAATAGCAAGTGCGAAGCACAAATTCTACACATTGGAAAACGACAGTGACAAACTGTAATCCAGTAATGGTTCTTCGGCAACCGACACCGGAGAGGTGGTACTTGGGATGGGTGGTGATCGTGCAATACCCACCTTCCATTTGCCGCAATGTTTGAGGATTCGCTCAATCACGGCATCGTCTTCTATGAAACTGATAATCTTCATGGTACCGGGTGCATGGTTCGACAAACTCACCACATGCTTAGGGCACTGCAGCGGGTCGACTTCATATACGGCCTTTATCAACGCTGCACATGCCATTGGGCATTTTCGGCGGTACGGGGTGTCCCGGTTCCGGCATGCCGGAAACTTGCGCGGGTGGATGTAGTGGCCTTGCTGGAGTTTGAAATGCTTGGTGATGTATAATTTAAGGAAACCACAGCATTTAAGTGCATCCGGAAACCAGGCATTTTCTATTCCCCCCTGAAAACCAGGTTGCATTGATCAATCTTGCTCACTGGTTGAGACTTTGGAAAGAATGGAAAAAATTACATTCCCATCTTTTTCAACTATTTTCATGCTGGGAACCTTTAGCGTAAAGCCGTCGGTTTCTACTACTGCATCGGTGTGTATGTTGTTACTGGTACCTGAAGAGCTCACCTGATATCCGGTTCCCTTTGTATCCACGAATCCGATTTTGAATAGATCACGGTGCTCCAAAGGTAACTCCTTACAAATGATTGAAACCTCATGCATGGTATATTTTCCAAATCCCTCCGGGAAGACGAATCGTATACCTCCCTTTTCGATCGGCAATCTTTTCATATAGCTTTCTTTCTCCGTGTTGTTAACATGAGGTATTTCTCCAATTGGTTCAAAATCGACGTAAAATTTTTGCCCCTTCTGGGCATCAAAATTTTCAAAGGCATCATCACGGGCCTGAATAATCTGACTGTATTTGGTGTAAAGGGAATCGATATTGTAACGGGTACCAAGCCCTCTCTTAATGCCCCTGAGCTGCCTGTTACGGATATTGAGTTTATCGACAAGTAAATCAAAAAGGTAATTGTTCCTGGAGGGAATCGTTTCCTGCCAGTTATCGGCAATTCTGTCGAGCATTAATGCCTGAAAACAGCCGTATTCGTAACACTTACTGTAAATATCGTCTGTTTTCCCGATAACCATTTTAAAATATTTGAGTCTTTCCTCTATGTGATAGTTTATATCCTCAAAGGCACTGAAATTAGGGTTTTTATCTGAGGTTAGCTTTGGCTTATAATTTTCCCGGATCTTGAGTAGTGTCATAAATTCTGAATATCGGGCCGTCCCTTCCATAAATTCGATGAACTTTTCTCCATTCTGTTCCTGGCGTGACATGTCCTTGTATTTCAATTTCCGTGCAGCGACAAAATCTTTGAGATATCCCATAGCTGACTCGATATCTTCTTCCTTAAATGCCTTGAGAAGTGCCTGCCCTTCGATATCTGAGTAGACTGCATAGTTTGTGTTTGCATTCATGCTGAAATTTTCACCGGCAACATATGGCAAGTAGAACTGACTCTGGTGACAATGAAACAACTCATGAATATAAAGAAGAATCATCACTTCGGACTGGTACTTACGTTTCCCCTCCTGTGCCTGGGGGCAAGACTGCAAGGTAATCCAGACGGTTTGGACCCAATCGTGTGGATCATCCTCTTTACCAAAGGGTATTGGACCACCTCCACCTAAAGTGGGCCAGGTAAGTTCGATGGAGACTTCATTTGTACGGTCAATGTAGACCTTCATATTTCGGACTTTCACGTCATCAACCAGTTCAAATTCCTTTGGGGGATTGGGGTGACCGACAAGCATGCGGGTCTGATTTTCATAATCAAAAAGGAAAGGAATGTCGGCATAACCCTCCCATTCCGGCCAAACCTCAGTCGCGATCTGATCGAGAATATTCCATGTTTTCTCAAGACGAAGAAGTTCAAGTTTCTGGACAGGATGAAGTGCAGGTCTCTCTTCTTGTGCAGCAGCGGCCGATAGGACTAAAAGTGCAAAGATCACAATGAATCTTAAATTCACATTCATAAATACTCCTTACGACTGGTTTCAAAAGTCTTTTTTGTCTTATG
>LDWW01000048.1 GCA_001045525.1 Chitinispirillum alkaliphilum
ATTACTTTTTTTAAGAGTCCAGCGCTAAGAAGCGCTGTTTCAAAAACAATTGGGGCCTTCAGCCCCAAACCCCGACCTACTTTCTTTCCAAGGCCAAAGAAAGTAGGCAAAGAACGCCTATTGGGAGCCCCACACTGGCTCCAATTTTCGCGCTTTCGCCGGGGAAGGGCCAATACTCGAGGACTCGAACAATTGGCCCCGGGAAAGGACCGGCAAAAGCGCTCATTCGCCAGTGATTGGGGCGGATTTGTACCCAATAGTTTTTTTTAGGAGCTTACTGCCGTTCGTCCTGTGAAATAGATGGAGAAAATTTTTATGCGAGTTTAATTGCAGGAGTAAATAATAGCGGTGAACAGTAAGAAAATCGCAATAGTAAGCAGATAGTCTCTAAGCTTGAAATCCCTGTTTCTTTGAGGGTTACTCTTATGAGATACTGAAAATAGCATGATTTTTCCTGAGTGTTGAGTTTGACAGATAATTTTTATATATATACTGTGCCTTCAGATATATCACCAAAGCGTTTCTATTCCACTGGAGTTCATTGCGGAAAGTATAAAAAGAGTTGCCCCCCTGTTAAAAATGTTTTTCCCTGATGTTTACATTGTTTTATTCCCAAAAGTATATTTCTATCATAGCTTTCGCTTCGCACCTGTTGATATATAACAACCTGCTATAAGTGCAGTTACCAGCTTTCAGCCCTATTAAGAGTAAGGTAGGGATTCGACTCGACAACCGGATAGTGCACCTACGAATCTTTTTGTTTTTGGTAAGACCTGATAAAACAAATCGGTATTATTGCCGGTTTTATAAAGGGTAGTTGTTTTGGTAAAGATTTCAGAAACATCATACCCATTTTCTAATCCCATTACAAATTGGAGGTGTTTTATGTCGATGCTTGATGTCGAAGATGTGGTTGAAGTAAGTGAAGAGGAAATTCTTGATATGGATGAAACTGTCGGCACTATAGAGCAAAAGGTTGCTGCCATAAAAGGTAATGTTCCCAACCCGCATATGCCGGTCACAATATTTGTGGGTGAATTTGGTAAAGACCTTGCCCACATGGAACAGGATAAGGATGCATGGATTGCATGCGGATTCGATTGGTCACAGTTTGAGGTATATAAAGAGTTGCATAAAGAGCTTTTCAAGGCAAACTCACTGGTTGTTGTAAACAGAGAGAATGTTTCTTCTGCGGTGCAGGAGTGGCAAAAAGAGCAGGATAATGTCAGAACCGAACGGAACCGACTCATTGCTGCTGCAAGGATTGCTTCCAAAAAAGATCCCAATATGCGCAGTATTCTAAAAGAGATCTCAGAAGGCAACTCCAATATGGATAGTATACAGGATATACTTTCTCTTGCCAAACTACTCCTAACCAGGATCGATTTAATTTCAGGTATCGCAATTGGTGGAGTAAAAATCGATGAAAACTTTTTTAATAAAAAAAGGGAGTGGGCCAGTGAACTGAAACTGATCCTTAACAAAGCAGATGCATCCAGAAATGCACGCCAGGAAGAGATTGTCTATCGTAATAAGGTTATTATGCTTTGCCGGCAGGCTCAGGCAAATATCAATACCTGGCTGGATGCGGTGTACTTTGATGAGCCTGATAAAAAGGCCAATTACGCAAGCGACTATTTCAGACGCGTACGTAACAGAGCCACAAACAGAAGTATCCCGGAAGATATCCAATAACAACCCTTCATTTGTACAAAAATCCTGCCTGCGTTTTTTGCGGGCAGGATTTTTTTTGTGCCCTCATTGAGAACCCAATGTGAAATTGTTTGTGTACCAGCGTAAAAATTTCAGAAGGAACTTACATTATCTGATTAGATACCAACTGGTTAACAAAGATAGTAATCAAAAAAACATAAACACTAATTTCGGGGATAAATATGGTCTGGATTGGACTAATATAGTGGAAATCGGACAAATATACACCATCGGGAGACAAATATAGCGAAATTCGGACAAATATACACCATCGGGAGACAAATATAGTGAGAATCGGACAAATATACACCATCGGGAGGCAAATATAGTGAGAATCGGGCAAATATACACCCTCGGGAGGCAAATATAGTGAGAATCGGGCGAATATACACCCTCGGGAGGCAAATATAGTGGAGAATCGGACAAATATACACCATCGGGAGGCAAATATAGTGAGAATCGGGCAAATATACACCCTCGGGAGGCAAATATAGTGGAGAATCGGGCAAATATACACCCTCGGGATGGCAAATATAGTCCAGATCTGGGCAAATATACACCCTCTGGAGACAAATATAGTCCAGATCTGGGCAAATATACACCCTCAAGGGGACAAATATAGTCCAGATTGGGACAAATATAGTCCTCAGGGAGGCAAATATAGTCGAAATTTGGGCAAATATATACCCTCAGGGAGGCAAATATAGTCGAAATCGAGCAAATATATACCCTCGGGGTGGCGAATATAGTGGAGATTTGGGGAAATGTAATGATTTTTGAAATATAAGAACACTTCGACTATCCCGAATTGGATATCGGGACGCTTACTTCGAGTATCTCAGTACAGGGAAGTGTGAGCGGAACGTAAGTACATCATCATATAAAAGTTTGCAATTACATTTTCGATTTAAATATTTCATTCAGTTAAATCAATACGCCAGATTCCTACAGCAACATTTGCCAACTGCTGCTGTCTTGAATCGATTCTATTTTCATTCCACTCTTCATAGTTTTCAGCCACAGCTCTTGTGAGTTTAAATTGGCTTTTAAAATAAGCGTCCCTTTTTTTATCGTAATCTTTATTACCCAAATCTCTGTTAAGCGAAGCTTCCATAGGAGTCATATTACCAATGCGGTAGATCAACCGATCTTGCTTTGACTCCTCAATATATGACCACTCTGTACCCGGGTTCTCTGGCAGTATGTGCTCAAGATTGTATTTTGAGCTTTCATAGTCGAAACCAGTGCCAGACCTTTGGCGTTCAATTTCGAACATTATGTACCTTACGACTTTTTTATTTCTGGTATTGGTAGTCCGGAATTCTTTTTCTGCAAAAGCAGCCTTAAAAGTTGCATCATCAGGATAAATTTCCATAAGAGCCTTTAGTACTTGACGGCAGTCGGTAATTTTTCCTTCCGTTATGCTCCAGGCAATACTATTATACAGGCGCTCCTGATCATGTGTTTGGAGATTACAAATAACGTTATACCTGAAAGAAAGAACTGCAACGGCTTTGACAATTTTAGTAAAAGCTGGTCTTTGGGATTGATAAAATGTACAGTAACACCTCATAAGCATTGCAAGTGGCTGGCGAACATTAAACATAAGCAGCTGTTCGAGGGCCTGTTTTTCCTCTTTTTCCCAATGTTCATCCTGTGGATCCCTTAATGCAGCATATATTTCGGCACACTCATCCAAATTTCTCACCAAATCAAATGCTTCTTTACGGGTATTTATACGTTTGCGAATTGTTTTGAAAAGGTCTGATTTACGCACGAGTCTGTTACGGCTGTTCCAGAAAACGCGCAGAAATTCTGGAAAACTTTCACTTCCAAGCAGCCCAACAATTCGCTCCCAGAGCTCCTCTAAATGTTTGAGCTCTGTCTCATGGGTTTGTGCTGAACTAATGATCGAGAAAAGGTAGTTTTTTAACAGATCTGTTGCTGAAAGACGAACCCCCCGAGCGTTCAAGGTTTCAAATACTTTGAATGCGTTTAACTCATCAGTAACAGTGATAACTGTAAAAAAGAGCTTATCCACCAGGCTATCAATAAACCTTGCCAGACACTCCCCACCTTTTTCATCAACACCACCACAATGAGCTTTAATCTTATCCTTAAACCAAATGAATGCTTTACGCAATTGATGTTCGGAAGCATTTAACCCACGCTGAGGCAACCTCTCCAAAGGCACAAGATAAGTTTGATAGAACTGATTATTATGTCGGTTCAATACCAATTTCGGTTGGGGCACAAGACTTACCGGATCCAAATATCCTATATAGCTGTTTTGGAGCTGCTCTTTGCGTTTGGAGTTTCTCTCTGCATCATAATTAGCAGCAATCAGGTCCTGAAGATACCCTAATCCTGCCAAAATCATAACACTGATTGTAGTTATCCTCTGCTGCCCGTCAATAATATCAAACTGTTTGTTATCGGATGACTGAAGTACAAGATACCCCATGTAATGCGCTGCCTGACTATCCTGCTCAAAGAGACCCATTATATCCTGCCAAAGGTCATCCCACTCGTCATCCGCCCAGGAATAATCACGCTGGAAAGGAGGTACTCTGTAGCCAAGTCCATTTCCCAACAACTGTCGAAATGTATTGTTGGCTGTATTAAAATTCATTGTTGCCATAGAAATAACGCTCCCTTATATTCAATTCGAATATACCGTTCTGTTTGCGTGCTAACAGTTATTGCCGGATAACACATACTACAAATTACAATATGGCTATTTGTTTTTTAAAACGTTCGCTTCTTCCCGCTCGGTCCATCGAGCCTGCGCAGGACCACCATGGGCAAAATCACATCGCGGTATTTCCCGCGCACGTATATATCGCGTAGGCAGTCATCGGCTATGGACCAGATAAAGGAGACGAGTTTATTGTGGAGAGAGGTGTTCATTGTTTTGGGTTTCTTGAGTTTTGAGAGAGTTTGGCGGCCTTAAGTAAGTGTTTAGTTAAATCCTGAAGATTTAATCTGCCGTGAGTACTGTGAATTGTGCATTTTGGGGCAGATTGAATTATTCAATATAATAATATACGGTGGAGAGGAGAAAGGGGAATGGAGTGATGTGAATTTCTCACAGTTGGTCTGGTTTCATGTATGAGGTTTTCTATTTCACATAGAATTATATTGTAGAACGGCTATGAAGGCAGTGTTAAATATACCCCTTGAGATTCGGGATCCGGTCCATGGATTTATTTCCCTGAGCAGCTGGGAACGGGACATAATAAATCATCCCGTGTTTCAACGTCTTAGGAGAATTAGGCAGCTTGGGTTGACCGATATGGTATATCCGGGGGCAATGCATACCAGATTTGAGCACTCGCTGGGGGTAATGCATGTGGCTACGCTGATGTTCGATGCGGTCACGGCCAAAAGCAAAAAGATTTTATTTGATGAGTTGGACTACAATGAAGATGGTTTAGGCAGAGACAGGCAGATTTTGCGATTATCAGCCTTGCTCCATGATGTTGGGCACTCTCCATTTTCACATGCCGGAGAGGAGCTGATGCCCTTGAACCAGGAGGAATCAGTTACAAGCATGAAGACTATTCCGCAGCGGCAGTTAATTTTCTGATGAAGGATGTGATTGAAGGGCACAAAGAGAACCAAAATTACCAAATCAACACCAAAGATATTGCAGATCTACTTACTGGCGGATCCAAAAGCCGGCACATTTCTGTTTGGAGAACAATAATAACCAGCCAACTGGATGCAGACAGAGCCGACTACCTTTTACGAGACAGCCATCATATTGGTGTAGCCTATGGAAAATTTGATCTCTCGCGTATCCTTACGACTTTGCGACTTGAACTGGATGAGAACGGCTCTCCCAAGCTTGCAATCGAGGATGGAGGGGTTCATGCTGCAGAAGCTTTGATATTGGCCCGATATATGATGTTTACTCAGGTATACTTTCAGCATACAAGAAGAGCGTATGATAATCACCTTGTTTTAACGATGAAGGAGCTTCTCAACTCTGCTTACAGATCAAGCAAGGCAGTATTTCCAAAACCCGACACTGCTAAAAGAGTCAAGGAATATTTGACCTGGAATGATTGGAAAGTTCTTGGAATGATTGCAACCGGCAAAGGTGGAGAACATGCAGAGATCATAAAAACAAGAAAGCATTACAGAAAGGTGTACGAGACAAGTGAAAGCCCCTCAGTCGAAGAACTCGATAAAGTCAAATCTATTGAAGAAAAGTTCAGGGACAAAATTGGGTTCACAGATATGGCTCGAGGCTCACCTTACAAATTTGAGAAATCTGACATTCCAATTTACATAACACAAGATGAATCCATGGTAAAATTATCTGAAGTATCAACTGTAATAAAAGGGCTTCGGTCGATAAACCAGTATCGTGTCTATTCACCACTTGAACATCGAAATATCATTCAAAATGAAATAAAGCAGTAAGGAGTTCGTTGTATGTTCAGTATAATTCCCTGGAATCAGTATGCACTTATTACAGAGCTCACCTCCAGGTTAGCTTCAAAACCAGTCCAGTTTGGCAAAACAAGTCTTCAGAAAATCCTCTTTATTCTACAGGAAGGGTATGGTGTCAAGTGTGGCTATGACTTTACACTCTACAACTATGGCCCATACAGTGTTGATATCACAATGGACTTAGACCAGACAGAAACTCTGGGCGGAGTAATCATAGCAAGTGTTGAATCCGGAATTGGTGGTTACCAGCTTATGCCAGGTACCAATACAGAAGAGCTGAAAAAAAGAGCAGAGCAGTTCTTAAGTGAGAATGGAAATAAGATCACCCGGGTAATTGAAACTTTTGGCAATATGAATGCACGGGAACTTGAGTTGCGAGCGACTCTTCTTTTTGCAGTTAATGAGGCAAAGTATAATAATGAAGCCATAAGTGTGGAATCGCTCTTTGATACGATTAAGAGTATAAAGCCCAAATATGGTGATGAGGAGATTTGCGGGGCTATTGAGGAGATGAAGGGAGAGGGGTTGATCAAAATTTAGAACATTTTGACATTAAGAATATTATTGTAGACCGCGAATATAAATTGGGGGAAAGGGCAATCTTTAGTCGTTGTTTTTGTGGTAGTGCTTTGTGCCAACGCTTGTCCTTAGACGGATCTAAGGACTGTTGTTTCTTCGTCTTTCAGCATTTCTAAATGTATGCTATCCAAGAGATCTATTATCTCTATTTTCGTTTCTTTTTTACTCGCCCAGGCTGTAAACCATTCAATACATTTCATTATCATGATTGAGACAAATATAAGGCCGGAAATTACAAATATAACCAAAATAAAAGATCGACCATTCACTGCAGCTACACTAAGGAGCCAGCTGGCCATTACCATTATCAGCCCTAATACTGTCGTTGAAATAAGCTGTATGTTTTTAAATTTCATTCTATTTACCTGTTTTTCTAAAATTTGGATCAATTTTCCAACCTCGACAGGTTTTTTGTATTCACCCCGGATAAATTCTGCAAACCGCTCGTCCTTAAAACGGTAGTAAGCCTTTTTGTTCCAGAAGATTTTACTGGTTCTTTTGATAGAATATTCCCTCTCAATTATTTTGCTGAAGTGTCGGTTAACAATGACAAAAAGTATTATCCATGCCAATATTGCGATGAAAGATATGTAAAGACGATAGAAAAACAGAGAGAATATACAAAAGAATAAAATCATATGTAAAAGCAGATAGACATATTTCCAACCACCTAAAAATCTGTAAAGTAATGTATCATTTCCATAATCACTTAAGAATTTTTCTTGAACTCCAATTACGTTTTTCATAAATTCAACTCCTGATTGATTATTTGTTTGTAATTATCATCCGCTATAAAGTGTGGCCATGTTTTCCCGATATGCTGCATCGGATTAAATCACCTTATGTTAAGAATTTAAATGTGTACTGGGTTGAAGAAATAATGCAGTAAAAATGATGATTACTCAATGGTTATACACGATTTCGGCTTATAATGGAATTTTTATGGGAAGGTAGTGATTTCAAACGGCGTTTTCTCCAGAATGAAGATGTCATCGATCCACAATGTTCCACCCGGCAAGTCCTGGTTGTCGCGTTGAGATATTTGCCATGATATGTTATGTATAATTGATGGATCCCAGGGTTGCGGCTCAAAAGTCCAGCTTGGCTGGGCAAGATCTCCACTGCCACTGTCCCCGCCAGAGATAGCGATTGTAAACAAACTCCACTCAGTATCTACCGATATACTCTTTCCATACCACGCGTGGTCGGTAATATTTGACGTCTCGACCCTGAAAAGTACATTCATTGGATAATCGGCCCTTGCCACAAACTGGATATATCCCGCATCAGTCAAATCCACAACACTCGCATCAGGGCTCAAATAAGTAGTGATTCCAGCATAGGGGTAGAAATCATCATCCATTCCGTCCATTAAACCAAAATCAAATTCCAGTTTCGCGGAAAAAGCAGACTGGTAACCAGGCTCATAGCTGCCGGAAAAAACCACCTCTCCCAAATGGTCGTTAAAGAACCCCCATGCTCCTCCTAAATTGTTTATGTCTGTACCACTTTCAAAATCATCCAGTAGAAGCGGGTATTCCAAAGGAGCCCTCTCTTCAAACGTTGCCATAACATCCATGTCGCTGTTGATTTCTATTGTCACAGAATTCTCCGTGCCGCTTATATCACGGCTCCATCCACTGAAGACCCACCCTGTTGCAGAATTGGCCGTAAGTGTTACTACTGTGCCTTCTTCATACGACTCCAGATCCGGAGAACGGCTCACGCTGCCCTGGCCCTGTGTTTCTATTGTGATTGTAAATGTTTCAGATTCAACTTCCTGCCACTGCGCATAGAGTGTCACACCCTCAGTTCCCATAGTAAACTCATATTCATCAGAATAGAATTGACCTCCGCCACCCGGATCTGTGTTCCAGCCTGTAAAACTGTGCCCGGAAAGGGTAAACTCAACTTCATGGAGTCTGGCTGTTTCCCCAGCAGCAATAAGCTGCGGATCCATTCTGCCTTCCCCGCCGTTGGGTTTGAAATGGATGGGGTACACCGTTATGTCTGAATCCCTAAGCAAACGAACGGACCACCCCAACCTCTTAAAGTAGTTGCCCCTGTCCAGATCCTCGCTACTGTGGTGGAGGTAACTGAACCACGCGCTTGACGCATCGCTCTCCGTAGCACTCCACCAGTGACCAACACTGCCACCATTGTTAAAATACCCATCGCCGTCACGATAACCACCCGGAAGGGCCGAGAATCCACTGCTGTTGTTGCTACCCTGATCATTGCCTACTGAGCCTGTTGTACCACTTTGAAACCATTCACCACCAGATGAAGCCAAAGCCTTGCCGATATTGTTTCCTGTTGTGGTTTCGTCCCAGCTGTAACCATTTGCAATGAGGTAATTTCTGAGCACATCCCAATCTTCATCCGTGGGGACTCTCCACCCTTCAGGAGCTATGCTGTTCGGGTTGGCAGGGTCAACAACCCACCAGTTGTAAAGTGTCCCGTAGCCCTGCTCTGGGTCGTTATTGTACCAGCAGTAGGCGGGGGTTGAAAGGTTGCCCCATTCGCTTCCATCGGTTACATGGGGTATTGGAGTTCCGTCTGCATACTCCGTGGTTCGAAGGTTCTGTACCGTCCACACCTGGTTACCGATTGTTACCGTGGTGTAAACATTGCCGTCGGGGTCGGTAAGCGTGTCTCCTGTCACTATCCAGGAACGAACAACTTCAAATACAGCTGCAAGGTTCACTTCTGCTGAGGGCATGGTAAGCGTATCACTGTGTGACATCGTCGTCAGAAAAATCGTATCTGTCCCATCCCAGTGACTAAATCTATATCCATCATCAGCAATCGCTTCAAGCGCTATTTTCATGCCAGCTTCAAACATCTCCCCCGTTGGATCTGTGTTGACGTTTCCGTTATTCGCTTCGATGTTCAAGCGGTAGGTAAGTGTAATGGTCACAATTTCTGTTACTGCCGACCCACCGCTATTTTCTATACGGCAACGGAAAAAGAGACCATCATGCTCTGAAGAACTTTTAAAACTAACAACCGGTAAACTTCCATCAACATCCGGAAGCAGTTCAGAAATAGCAAGCCAGATCTCACCATCACTGCTGTATTCCCAAATATAGCTCAAATCAGAACCGCTTGCGACAACAGCAAAAGTGACATCATCACCAGCTTCAACGGTAACACTCTCCGGCTCTTCGGCAATTTCTGGAGCGATTACCTCGTCTATAAGAAATGTAATGGTCACAACTTCTGTTATTACCGACCCACCGCTATTTTCTATGCGGCAACGGAAAAAGAGACTATCATGCTCTGAAGAACTTTCAAAACTAACAACCGGCAAACTTCCATCAACATCCGGAAGCAGTTCAGAAATAGCAAGCCAGATCTCACCATCACTGCTGTATTCCCAAATATAGCTCAAATCAGAACCGCTTGCGACAACAGCAAAAGTGACATCATCACCAGCTTCAGCGGTAACACTCTCCGGCTCTTCGGTAATCTCTGGAGCGATTACCTCTTCTATAAGAAATGTAATGGTCACAACTTCTGTTATTACCGACCCACCGCTATTTTCTATGCGGCAACGGAAAAAGAGATCACCATGCTCTGAAGAACTTTCAAAACTAACAACCGGCAAACTTCCATCAACATCAGGAAGCAGTTCAGAAATATCAAGCCAGATCTCACCATTACTGCTGTATTCCCAAATATAGCTCAAATCAGAACCGCTTGCGACAGCAGCAAAAGTGACATCATCACCAGCTTCAACGGTAACACTCTCCGGCTCTTCGGTAATCTCTGGAGCGATTACTATCGGATTCACAATGAGCTGTACAGAATCACTCTTTACCACACCCCTTCTGTTGCTTATTTGACAATAAACAGTTGATCCATTCAGAGGCAAGGCGACGCTTTCTATATGCAATTCATTTGAATTAGCTTCGAGAAGTTCACCATCTAAATACCAGCGATATACAAAGGGAGCGCTCCCCTCAACGTCAACACTGAAAACAGCAGTCTCTGACTCCATTATCTCCACAGACTCCGGCTGCTGTGCGATTATTGGTGGCAAAACCTTTTCGAGTAAATTAATTCCTATTGCAAAGGGAGGAGATGACTCAACTCGTTCACCATCAGAAAAACGCAATGCCAATAAAGAGGCATAAACAGTATCTGAACGCTGCCCTTCCCATGAAGCTCTATAGGGTAAACGGATCCGCGGTGTTGCGGTGGTATCGTCCCACTCGCCATCTCCGGTGGTATCCCACAAATACCGGAAAGGAGCAAACTCTGCAGAATTAAGCACTCGTATCCCCGCCTGTATATTAATCGGATTCATCTCGGGGTACACTTCGGCGCTATAATTACCGATCTCAAAACCAAATACTCCCTCGGGATCTATCGGGGCACGCTTAAGTCTTATTCCACCAAGGTCAACTACTCCATTTTCCGGCACACGGACACCACTAACCACCACAACAATGGTGTCATTTTCATTCTGCGTGTCTTGTGCCCGTATTGTAATTGAAATATCTCCATCACTCGGAACATGAGGTATTTCAAAGTACCCCGCCGAATCGGTTCTTGCTTCCAGAAGGTTTTCAATAACGGTAACTCTTGCATCGAGTTGAAGTTCCCCAATTTCATCCGATTCCAATGGTAATACACGCCCCCGAACCGATCCCCCTAAACCATCAACAGTGATTGCAACATCACGATAAGTAGAGTCTGCAACGAGATCCAATTCAACACTACCGAAACCGAGAGTATGAACTACCGAATAGATCCGTACTAATCCTGGATTCAAGCGGTCTAAAGTGAATCCACCCCCCACTGCCAACTCAGACCTAACCTGCCCCTCCACGGATACCCCGGCCATTAAGTTCTGAGCGATGGGATTTCCCTCTTCATCTGTTAAGTGCCCTTGAACCTGCGCAAACCGGGACCGGAGTACCTGAGGTTCTACATGTTGGGAATCTAAAAGACCGAGGCTGACGACAACTTCGGTATCACCATAGTCTGGATGAAATATATTCAAATCATAAATACCGGCGCCCATATTACCTATCTCAAATTTTCCATCCCTATTGGTCAGAACGGTATTTCCACCGGCACTCACCGCAACATTGGAAATACCTGTAGAATCTCTGTTGTAGACATACCCACTTACTCGACCAGGGTATTTTCTATCAAGCGTTGTGCTCACAGTACTAAAGTCAGTATCCTCGTGTAAACAGCTGAGAAATGCTAAGAGCGACATAACCAGCAATGCATTGCAGATCGTTATTATTTTCATAACTGATTCTCCTTGATACGCCTCTCATTAAAATGAGATGGTTATTCCCACTAAGAGTGTTGGGTCAGAATTTTGTGTCGGCACTGCAGAGAAGTAGAGTTTTTTGATGTTTTTGGATTGAATTCGCCCTAAAACGGCTGCATCAACAATATTTGCAATCCATACCGCACCAGTGCCAATGAGAGCATAGTTGAAATAATCAGCTGCCGTGTTCCGTTCTTTTTGAATTGCCGTTGCTCGCGCTGCCCACTGCTCAGGATTTTCCCCTTTTTTAATGGTCGAAGGTTCAGTGAGTTTGTACTTCTCTAACTGGTCATTTTTATTGCGCAGATTCAATCCCAAATAGGTCGTTACCCCTGCTGCACCAGCACAGAGGGCTGTCCACACAATGGCGCGGGTTCTGTTTCCTGTATAACTCTGCCCCCAGCCGGGTACCACAAGGCTTCTGAACGCTGCTGCAGAGGGCTGTAATCTCTCACCGAAAACTTCCTTCATCATCCGACTGGTAACCTCTTCGTTGAGCTGGGCTGCCGAGGCGGCAATAATCTCACCACTCTCCACCGATACAAGGCGCATAAAGACAGTCCGTGTCTGGTTAAAGGTGGTAACACGGCCGGTGAGAAGATAGTTTGCAGATAGCATATGGCCGATTTCAAGCTCACTGGACTCAGAAATTATTCCTGAAAGAGAGAGTATCTGCTCATCTATAAGTTTTTGGAAATTTTCACGTTCCACCACGGTGACCCCCGGCTGAGAAAAAAGCCAGGATACGGCATACTCTGCTACCATGGCGCCCTCTTCAACGGCATTCTCTCCTGTCTCAAAAGGGAGAACCGCAATGCGCATACCCTCCCTTGCCCCAAGTGGAACGGTGATTAAAGTCAGAGCTTCGGGAAGAGAGTTTTTCATATTCCGCTGTGCAGCCTGAAGAATCGAGTCCCTGCGGGCTGCAGCCACAGAATCTATCCACTCCTGAGAGCGCACAAGTGTCCAGCTTTTTTCAAAAAGCTTTCCGTCAACCAGCGCAAGAGTATCCTCTTGAGGAGCATAGCCATCCTTTTCGATTCGAACCACATACTCACCTGCTCTCCCTATCGTATCAGCATAAGGAGTAATACCAACAATTTCCCCCCCAAGCAGTATTGCAGCACCTTCAGGAGTTGAGTTGAACTTCACCGGTATTTTTCGGCTCGCTTCAATAAGAGCGTCAAGCCGTTGTACCAAATCTTTCGGCCCGTCAAGCAGCATCTCCTCCGAGGTTCCCTGCACATCTTCAACCAGGGTATGAACACTGTTTCCCGATTCGAGTTCGACAAGGCGAACCGTGACCGTATGCAGTGTTTCGAAACTTGACAGTGATGTAAAGAAAAGAAAATCAGCACCGGCATCACGGGCATGTGCGGTTGCACAATCAAGGCCGGAGCAGGGAACGGAGTCCTCCAGGAGACGCGGGGGAACAAGTGAAAAGAACCTGCTATTCTCCAGTTCCAAAGTCAGTCTCTCCTCCAGTGCTCCGGCAAGAGAGGTATCACCTTTCTGTATTAGAACCGGGCTGAGAAAAACCCGAATATGTTCACTTGGTTCACTTTCAGCGATAAAGAACAGCACGCCCGCCAGAAGGAGCAATATGTTTCTCCTCATGAAAAACCCCTTTGATTTATTCGTTCCGTTTTCTTAATTACACAGTATAACTGGACAGGATGTCTTTTTCACTACACCCTTTGTCTAAAACAACTCCCCAAGCGCAAGTTTTCTAAAAAGATATTTGCACGGTGTCAACAGATCACTTCTGTTTTGAAACTGAGTACTGGTATAATTTCCTGTGCAGCCAAAGCAAAAGCAGTAGCAGGTTGATACGAACCAGGCTGCATTATTGCTTGAGTGGAGCTATTTAATATAGCTCTTCTACACACCCCTGTAAAGCTTTTGAGCAAAATTGTAAGCGGGCACTTGCCCGCCGACAGCCCCACTCCACCCACAGGGATGTGAACCGGAACAGATCTCAATCAAACAAATTCAAATCCGATATGCAATTTGGTAGGTTTGAAACGGTTTTTGACAGAAATCAGACCGACGAGCAGTGCGAACTGTCCGGATTTTAACACTGCGTTCTATCTGTGCCCTTTACTGTCTTAAGAAATATTTCTATAAGCATATTCAGGCTCTGCATAGGAACCTACAAACTGGTCATGTTGTGAGAGCATTACTTTTGGGCAATGCTCTTTACTGAGAAGGTCTTTTTCAATGGTAATACCCCTTTTTGTATGGATAGAGATGTTGATCATTAAGTGGTTTCGGCAGGCAGAGAGAGGGCTGGCATCACTGGGCGGTGTTCAGAATCGGCGGTGACCTTGGTACTGGGTCGATTTTAGTTTTGGGGACTCGTGGATGGAAATATGGGGCAAACACATCCGGTTGCGGGATGCGATTTTCTAATGACTTTTGGAGTAATACATGAGGCTGGTTATATAACCAATGAGGCACATTTTGAATACTCTAAACCCGTTACGGAGCCCAACGAGCTACCTGTCAACCTCTTAAAAGCTTCACCACCCTTGTAGCTTTTTATCTCTTTTTCTCTAACCAAAGCTTTTCTGCGCATTATTAAACGAAAAAAGGCCCGAGTAAAAAACCCGAGCCATTTCATCTATTGGTAGCGGGGGCTCCATTTGAACCAACGATCCCGCCGACGGCGGGATTATGAGCCCAACGAGCTACCTGTCAACCTCTTAAAAGCTTCACCACCCTTGTAACTTTTTATCTCTTTTTCTCTAATTAAAGATTCTCTGCGTGTAGCAAACTCTTCTTTATGAACAAGCACCCAATTATTATATCTACTGCTCCACGATTTGTACTTCTTTGAATTATGTTGATCGATACGTTTTTCAACATCCTCTGTAGAACCAATGTAGTACTTGCCTTCATCTGACCTGAGGATATAAATGTAGTACATTATCTCTTCCCAATTAACTATAAAACGGGGTATTCAGAATAATTTGCGGGTAAAAATTTGACAAAAAATAAGTAAGCATGTGTACTTTTCTGTATTTTAAGTTTTGCACAACCAAAATATGGAGAAAGGTACCATGCTCTTAAAAACAATACTAAATCGCATTCAGCATTACAAGGGATTTATTTACAAGTCAGTACAAATTGATCAATCCATTGGCAGAGACAGAATCATCATTGATATAGAACCGAGGAAAAACAGCAAAGCCACATGCTCCAAATACTGCAAGAAATCACCTGGCTATGATCGATTGCCGGAAAGGCTTTTCATGTTTGTCCCGATGTGGAACATACCTGTACTTTTCCGATACCGTCCCCGTCGGGTAAACTGCAATGTTCATGGAGTTGTGGTGGAGCACTTACCATGGGCAAAAGGCAAGAGTTCGTTATGTAATGCTTTCAGAATTTTCTTATCACAATGGGCACGGTTGATTAGCTGGTCACAAGTTGCAGACCGCTTTGGAGTATCATGGGACAGTATTTTTGAATCAATCAAGTATGTCGTTGATCATGGCTTGGAAAAAAGAGACCTTTCTGCAGTACAAGCTATAGGTGTCGACGAAATTGCCATCAAATCTGGTCATAAGTATGCTACCGTAGTATACCAGATTGATGCCGGTTGCCGCCGTCTTTTATGGATTGGTAAAGACAGGAAAGCGAAAACGCTTTTGCGCTTTTTCCACGATTTTGGGAAAGAACGTACTGAACGAGTAAGAGTCATCTGTTCGGATATGTGGAAACCATACCTTAAGGTTATAGCAAAAAAAGCTGTGAATGCAGTAAATGTCCTTGACAGGTTTCATATAATGAAGATGTTTAATGATGCCTTGGACAAGGTTCGCAGGGAAGAGAGTGCCAAACTTTCAAAGGATGGCTATGAACCTGTTTTAAAAAACACACGCTGGTTATTGGCAAAACGCCCGGAAAACCTTACCGATAAACAACGGCCCCGCTTAAAGGAACTATTGAGCTATAATATCAAATCTGTCCGTGCTTATCTGCTGCGGGAGGATTTTCAACAATTCTGGGAATATGTGTCTCCGGCATGGGCTATGAAGTTCCTTAATTCATGGATCCGTACAACGATGCTTTCAA
The DNA here is from genome assembly GCA_001045525.1 of Chitinispirillum alkaliphilum. Lineage (NCBI taxonomy): Bacteria > Pseudomonadati > Fibrobacterota > Chitinispirillia > Chitinispirillales > Chitinispirillaceae > Chitinispirillum > Chitinispirillum alkaliphilum. The sequence goes on from LDWW01000048.1 coordinate 16,127, forward strand.
AAATTGAACCAATGAAAAAAGTTGCTAAAACACTGCGCAAGCACGAAGAGCTTATAAAAAACTGGTTTTTGACAAAACGACAGTATTCCAGTGGGATTGTGGAAGCAATAAATGCCAATGCCAAAATGACTATCAGAACAGCGCATGGATTTAGACAGTTTGAAACGTTGAAATATGCTTTGTTTCATAAACTTGGAGGGTTACCATTACCAGAAATAACCCACAAATTTTTCTGAAGAGGCATAAAACGAAAAAAGGCCCGAGTAAAAAACCCGAGCCATTTCATCTATTGGTAGCGGGGGCTCCATTTGAACCAACGATCCCGCCGACGGCGGGATTATGAGCCCAACGAGCTACCTGTCAACCTCTTAAAAGCTTCACCACCCTTGTAACTTTTTATCTCTTTTTCTCTAACCAAAGCTTTTCTGCGCATTATTAAACGAAAAAAGGCCCGAGTAAAAACCCGAGCCTTTTCTTTATTGGTAGCGGGGGCTGGATTTG
>LDWW01000049.1 GCA_001045525.1 Chitinispirillum alkaliphilum
CACTCATGTTGCGAGTATTGCAGCCGGAGGGGACCGGTCCACCCCCTATTACGGAATCGCCCCCGAAGCATCCCTTATAGGAGTAAGGTTTGGACACAATATGAGTGATTTAACCGATGCAATGCACTGGATTATAGAAATAGCCGACTCCCTTGGGATGCCGTGTGTGATAAATCTAAGCCTCGGTACCCAGGAGGGACCACATGACGGCACATCGATGATAGACAGGGTTATAGATTCACTTTCAGGGCCAGGAAGAGTTTTTGTCGGAGCCGTGGGCAATGATGGCAATGATAAGGTACATCTGTCTCTTACCATGGGGTCTCATAATCAGGGTACTTTCGTTGAACCGGTGGCAGGCGGAGCAAACGGGTCAACTTTCACCAGCGCAATCGATATCTGGGGACAGCAGGGAAACAATTTCTCTGCTGATATTCTTATTCTCGATACCACTACCATGGATTACCTTGAAGGCTCCCTCTCTTTGAACACCCGTTTCAACAGGTTTTACGCTCCCGAACCGATTCTTCTGAGTAACAGCATTACCGGAGTAACCGACACTCTCGAACTGCTTGCATACACGGAAAAGTCCAATTCTCTTAACAGAAAGCCACATGCCAAAATCGTGCTTCGGGGAAAGCAACCACAGTACTGGCTGGGAGTAAGGCTTAGGGGATCCGGCACTCTTCATATGTGGAACATGAACGGCCGTAACCTTCTGAGTTTTGATGCAGAAGGTTTTTTCGACGGAAACAACGCTTATTCCATTAATGAGATTGGTGGTACTGCTCACGAAGTGATCACTGTGGGTTATTACGCAAGCAAGACTACTGTCACACGGTGGGATGATCATGAATACAGTTTCGGTTATCAGCTAAAAGATCTCGCACCCTGGTCATCAAGGGGACCTACTGTCGATGGAAGGATTAAACCAGAGCTCAGCGCCCCCGGCTTTGTGGTAACCGCTGCAATGAGCGCTGCCTACGATGTTCAGGAAAACAGTATTGTGCTTTGGCCCGAATACCCCGGGTTCGAAAACCGGTATGTTTACCGATCCGGATCCTCAATGGCGGCTCCTGTGGTGTCGGGGGTTGTGGCACTTATGCTGCAGATTGATCCTCTGCTTACCCCATCAGAAATAAAGCATATCCTGATGGAGAACGCCATAAGGGATCAGTTTACCGGAGAAGAGAAAAACAATTCATGGGGGGCCGGTAAAATCGATGCTTTCGCAGCGGTGAATCAACTGATCGGTTTTGAAAAAACTGCTACCCGTATCACCCACAAATCACCTGCTGAAAATTTCACATTATCACGGTTAGGTAACAACAAAATCAAGATCAGGTTTGGTTCTCTTCCTCCGGAAAAGATCAGATTAACTGCCTATAATATGAACGGAAGAGTTCTGTTCAGCGGTTTCCCTTCAGGCAAAGGAATTGTCGATTTTCCACAAAACCTTGCAAAGGGAACAATTATCCTAAGGTTTCAAAAGGATGGTCGATTTCTGGGAGAGAGAAGATATATTTTTTATTGATTAGAACCCCGGAAATGGAGGTATAGCAGTGCCCTTTACCGGATCACACCCTGCTGCGGCAATACCTTTCTCAAAATTAGGCCTGGTGCTTTCTGCTCTCATTGTAGGGAGTATCACCCCTGATATAGAATATTTCCTTTGGTTCTCAACAGACAGATTTTCTCATTCATTTGCCGGTATTTTTATCTACTCGATTCCGGTTGGTCTGCTTATACTTCTCGTCTTTCATAAGATACTCAAACTACCGCTGCTGTGGCTGTTACCAGGATATTTCCAAAGAAGACTCACTGGAGTTTCAAGTCAGTTTCACTTTCTGCCGCTCCGCCGGTTTCTGAATATTCTATTCTCTCTTTTTATCGGAATCCTCACTCACATCATCTGGGACAATCTGGCCTCAAGAGAAGGCTGGGTCAGTCAGAATGTAGCTTTTTTGAGAATGGAGATTATTACTTTTCAGTTCGGTACACTGACTCTTATCGGAGCGGTTCGGCACGGAAGCTCTCTCTTAGGACTGGCACTTATACTGGTGTGGTTATACAGTTGGTTCAGGGGTGCAAAGCCCTCCCGGAATTCTCTGTTCAGATATTCTTCGGGAAAATCGGGCACACTTTTCATTCTGTTTATCCTGATTAGTTCTGTGATTGCAGGAGTTATAATTGCCAGTTTAAATATCTCCGGTATACATGGCTTGAATTCACTTGTTCTCTATTTTGAACTATTCATTGTTGCCGCCATATCAGCCACAATTTTTCAGGTATTGACCTACTCCGTTATCTGGACGTTTGTATTTCGCAAAGTTCTTCTTAAAAATCATTAGTAACTTACCGCTCCACAAGTGTATTGGTCTGTACTCTTCTACACTTCCGGAAGTCTTTTTTACTGGTTTGTATCAGTGCAAATCGATGGTAAAATTTCCCCTTTTTAGTGGGGATATTTTTTGGGGATGAATGGCACCTGCTTTGCACTTTACATAATCACAGGTTCATAAATAATGTGTTCCGGTTAAATGCACAAACAGAGAGTAGTATCATGTTTTCATTCAGACTTAAGCAGTTAACATTGATTCTGAGTTCAGCGATGATTTCCCTGTTGATAACAGCCCCTCATAGCCGCATCCTGCAGTCCACGTTTGCAGTACTTTCGATTGTGCTGGCATTCATGGTGTTTCTTTCTGTTCTGCATTGCAGATTCTGTTTACGTGAGCAGAGTCTTTTTACATTGGGGACACTTTTTCTTTTTTCCGGACTTATCCGCATGTCGCAGTTTTTCATTTCCGGATTTTCAGATTTTTCCCTGAGCGGCACCGATTTACTCTGGGAAGTGAGGCTTATAGAAAACAGTATGATACCACTGTCACTTCTTCTGGTGAAAAAAAGGGTGAGAAGCGCAGTATTGGGTGTAATGATTTTTCTCATTCCTTTTTTCTCTCTTGTATATGGTCTCAGAGCGGCTCCCTGGTTTAACCGTTTCTTCCCGGCGCTGAACATCCTGATGCTCCTATCTGCACTCAAACTCCTGCAGCTAAGGGCACCCAATTTAAACCCTAGCACTTTCAGAGCTCTCCTTAGCGCTCTTATTTTCTATGCCTTTTCAGAAATATTTCTGATTTCGGGGCTGCATACAGGCTCAGCCTTACTTCGTCTGGGAGCTGGATGGCATGTCTACAAATCGGTTATGGGAAGTGTCTTCATCAGTTATCAGTTGTCTTTGTCAGAGGAGTTTCTTAAAAACAAACAACTGGAGTGTGAAGCCAGAAAAGTGGCTCAGAAGTCCGCTATAGAACAGAAAATTTTAAGGGAGAGCCTTGCAGAAATTCTTACAGAAAAACAGCCGGAGAAACTCTACATGCTCATTCTCAACAAGGCAGTCTCCTTTCTAAACGGATCGGGAGGAGAACTTGCAATTTACAATAAAAAAAGCGGCAATCTGAAAATCGAATTCGCCTATAAATCGGGCGTAGGCCGCATAGGTAAAACCATCCCGGTCGGAGAAGAGCTTCTGGGCTCTGTTGCTAAAAAAAGAAAACCACTGCGAATGCACAACCATGGTATCGGGGAGGGAAGACTACCTCAGTATCCTCTTCTAAACTGGAGCGGAGTTATTGTGGTACCCCTGGAAGTGGACGGAAAACTGGTAGGGGTATTGTCTGTAATTGAAAGCAATTCTCTTCGCGAATTCACCACAGAAGAACTCGAGCTTCTCTCTGTTTTCGGAAAACATGCAGCGGTAGTTATCAGAAATGCCCTGACTTTTGAAAAAATCCGACACAGAGCAGAAACGGATTCACTAACCGGCCTCTACAATCACGGACATTTCTTTGCCATTGCGGGAAGGGAAGTCAGCAGGGCACAGCGATACAACCACGCCCTTTCTGTAGTCATATTCGATATCGACTTTTTCAAACAGGTTAACGACAACTACGGCCATCCCACCGGAGACAGAATTATTCTGCTTATAAGAGATTTGTGCAGACAGCTTTTCAGAAGTATCGATATGGTGGGGCGGTATGGGGGAGAAGAATTTATCGCTCTTCTTCCTGAAACCTCCATGGAAGAAGCCCAAGAGGTGGCTGAGAGACTAAGATCTGCAGTTGAACACGCCTTTATCGAACTGAACAATGGTGAAAAGCTTGGTGTTACGGTCTCTTTAGGTGTTTCAGCTTTAGATAATCATTGCACCAGCGCAAAGGAGTTGATTGAGAGAGCAGATGAGGCTTTGTATACTGCCAAAATGAATGGAAGAAACCGGTTCTACAGCTGGCATGAACAATTGAGCTCTAACTTAAAAAAGGCAAGATTGCTGAAATCACCGGTTAAAAACAGCTGATTGTTAACCCGCCTTCTTTTGATTATTTTAGATATACCTGATATTGGTATACCTTTCCTTTAGCTAAGAGAGTTTCTATGTATGAAAGTGAGCTGGCTGTGGCGCTGAGGGCTGCTGAGGAGGCCGGGCGCATACAGCTGGAGAGTGCACAGAAAATCGGTACAGTTCAACTAAAAAGTGATGACTCTCCTGTTACCGAAATTGACAAACTATGCGAGCAGAGAATAAGCGAAATCCTTATTAACGAATTTCAGGACGATGGTTTTTTGCGCGAAGAGAGTTCGCAAATCAGAGGAACAAGTGGCAGAAGGTGGATTATCGACCCTCTCGATGGTACACGCCCTTTCATAAGGGGTATACCCACACATAGCGTACTTATAGCACTTGAATATCAGAAGCAACCGGTTCTTGGAGTGATCTATCTTCCCGCACTTAATCAACTCTGTTTCGGTTCAGCCGGAAACGGAGCTTTCCTTAATGGAAAGCAGATCTACGTTTCTCATACTGACAAAGTTACGCGGGCAATGGGCAGTGCTCTTGGATATGTTGAAAACAGCGACAATTCAGAAGGAAGGGCGCTTTTGAATCTCATGAAGAAATGGGATTATGGATATGGGTTTATGGATTCATTTACATATGTATGCGTGGCATCCGGGAAAATAGATGTTTCAGTCAGCCTGCTTGATAAAGCATGGGACTGTGCCGCTGCGGCCTGTATTATCAAGGAGGCGGGAGGAACCTTTTCCGATATTAACGGAGAAGAATCGGTTCATAACGGTTCGATTGTATTTAGTAACGGCATTATCCATAAGGAGGTGCTCAGGGTTTTCAGAGAGGATCAGGGCAAAGCCTGAATTATTCTCACTGTTTAAACCTTTGCTCACTTTCTGCCTTTAGACCAGTAAATGTAATTGATGCGGTTGGAGTTTTCTGCTTCAAGCATGAATCATCCAACCCACCATTCCAAACCCCTGCAATTTAGTTTAGCAATAGTAAAAATTCGTATATCGCCTCTGAAATTTGAACCACTTTGTCACAATCTACAATATGTATGTTATCTTTGGGAGTATGAGTAATGGTCTGTGAGTCCATATTATTTACAAACCATTCTGATGAAACTGCTACTGCAGGTACACGATTCTGGATAAATATGCTGTGATCACCCTGAGGCCACCTGCTCCCTTCCACCATTTGAGGATTTGGTGCCAAGATTTTTTGAATTGTTTTATGCATCTCTTCGGAAACTCCGTAAAGGCTGACCTGCCTTCCCTGTAACCTGCTCCGTCGATATTTATATTCAATGCGATCTGGTCAAACCTTCCTTGGTTTGACATGATATAATTCATCTGCCCTGAAGCAGCATAGTAATCTTCGCCATTCAAAGCGACCAGTTCAATCTGTTTCGGTCCGCGATACTCTTTGAGCATTTCAGCCAGAAGCAACAGTACCACTACACCTGTTGCATTGTCGATTGCGCCGGGACTACCCTTCTTGCTATCGATATGAGCTGTAATTACCACTCTTTCAGACTCCCCGGATCCTTTTTTTCCGATAACGTTATAACCCTTACCCGGTATTCGTATGGATTTTGACTGAAGATACACCTTTTTACCTGCAAATGGCAGCAACTTTTTTCCCTCATATTCTGTCGTATACACCGAGGGTATATCAAAATCACCATCTTCAATAAGGGGGAAAGGGTACACACCTCCGGCAACGGTTTCATCTCTGTTTGTAGCGCATATAATAGCCCCTGCCCCACTTTTTTCCAAACCTGCGATAATCCTTTGATGCTCTTCAGGATTGTAAAAAACAAAGTTTTTGGGCATAAGCTGCTCTTTTGCAATCTCTCCGTGCAGAAACAGAATTTTTCCTTTAGCTTTTGCTGCTTCAAGTTCGCTCACGGTAGATACTGGTACAAGTTCCGATTCAACTTCACACCCCAGAGAATAGGGTGAAACAAACAGTGTGATAGTTTCCTTCTCACATGTAAGGGAAGCCCCTTCCTCATTCCAGTCCAAAGCCTCAAATTCGGGCATTTCTGTCTGCCACTTGTATGCTACAAGTGTTTGGTTAAAGAAGTCTGTAGCTCTGCGGTTTCCATCACTCCCAACACATCTTTCTTCAATATTTACACACAGGTTTTTAAGATAAGAACGACACTTCTCATGAAAATGAGACAGCTGTTTCACGATTGGTCTCCTTTCGGTTTAATTGAAGTGCAGCCCGGGATTCCGGGCTAAGCCCTACTACGTAAAAATCACACCTTACCTCAAAGAAGGATTTTCACCCGGCTCAAGCTCCCTTGAGTCTACCCTCCGCCCATTTTCGTATACGTCCAGCCATCTCTGTTTCCCGTCTTCAGAAAACCCGATCGACTTACCTGTTCCCTTTTCGATTCTGCCGGTGACTTTTCCTTTAGGGTCGTAAAAAATAGCAGAATAAAGTTTCCCTTCTTTATCTTTCATGAATTGACGGATATTACCATTGTAGAAGTATTCTCTAATCTCTATTATGTTTCCATCCTCATACATTGTACTGTCGATTCGGGTACCATCTTCCCGCCAGGTTTCTCTTAGGCCGTGGCGTTGACCCTTATCATTAAAGTGAGCTATTTCTTTGGGTTGACGGTTGGGGTGCCAGGAGCGTTGTACCTTGATTCCAAAAATATTAGTATCCCTTACCCACATAGTATCCCCGTCAGCACTCAGGTTAAAAGCTTTTACTGTTTCTTTACAATCAAGGTAAGGTATCAAGGTTTGGAGTGATCCGTTCTAATAATACCTGAATAAAGTATCGACAGGACATCCTTTATAATATTTCCACTTTCTCCTAATAGCACCATTATCATATCGATCTATTAAATTCCCGTGCCTTTTGCCGCTAAGAAAGCTTTCTTCTCTGATAACAATACCATTTAAATTTGTTTCTTTGCATGTGATTAACATTCCATTTTCTGTACTTACAGTATCACATACCTCGGCAAACGATATAAAAACTATAGTCAGAATAGCCAAAAAAGCATAGACATTATTGTTCAAGCCAGCCTCCTAATTTCGGTTTCATTTTATCTAAATATTCTCCAAGTCCCCTCATTGATAATTGATAAGAATTTTGATGTTTTATACAAGCAAGAATAATATACTGCCATAAGCTTTCCGGGAGCAAGCAATTTGAGTGGGCTATTATGTGTCCTGTAAATCAATGATGCCTGGTGTCCGGCGAAAAGTACTCTTTCAACAGGGTATTTTCCGAATTTGGCAATAGTGAAGCCATGGCTTGTGTAATAAGCCGCCGAAAAAAAGTCAGGACTCACAAGCAGTTTTGATCGAAGAAACTGTAATCCAGGGATGGTTCTTCGGCAACCGTCAACTGAGAGGTGGTACTTCGGATGGGTGGTGATCGTGCAATACCCACCTTCCACTTGCCGCAATGTTTGAGGATTCGCTCAATCACGACACCGTCTTCTATGAAACTGATAATCTTCATGGTACCGCCGCATGGTTCGACAAGCTGCACCACATGCTTAGGGCACTGCAGCAGGTCGATTCCATATACGACCTTTATCAACGCTGCCCATGTCATTGGGCATTTTCGGCGGTACGGGGTGTCCGGTTCCGGTATGCCGGAAACTTGCGCGGGTGTTTTTTTCTCACGCATTCCCCTTTTTTATTTGAGTAATGACCGTAGTAACGGACTTGGTGTTCGCCCTTATTTGGGATATGCTGTGTGACTTCAGCCAAAAAGTATAGCGGGTTGTATAGCTCATAGTTGCGTGGTATACCTTTCATTAGCGTTTTATCACCCGACAGCGGAAATGGTATACACTGAGCGTGAGAAGCTCGGTACAGTATTTTTCAGTAAGTCCGCTATCTTCTGTGCTGCTGATGAAGTCACTGTCAGAATTGCCATATTCACATGCATCCGGGACGCAAGATTCCAAAGCCGCTCTATTGAAAAGACCTTTTTGCCGTGTATTACACTGCCGACTTGAGGGGGGGGCTGTTTATCCGTGTGAAGACAATACAGACACTGTGGGCTCAGTTAATGATTAGACTATGCGCACAGTGTCCATATTAATTTACCTCAATTATCAGTAGGGTACCATATCTTCGCAATCGCATTTTTCCTCAGGCGTTTCTCCCAGGATCTCAATGTAGCGTCTGTAATAGGCAATCCGGCTGTTTACCCTGTCGTCATTTACCCTGCCACATTCAAGCCCTCCGTTGATGATGTTTACTGTCATGCCGAATTTTGAGGTGTGGCGGTTTTTTGCGATATCATCCGGTGTGGGCACCCAGTTTCCGACCATCACATCGTGACAGGATGGTTTGGGGGCCTGGGGAGTCATCCAGAACCAGATTGCAGACATAAAGGCGACAGTGGCGTCCTCGGGCTTGTCAGGGACAAGTATACCGGGATTGTTAAGAAGGATATTCTTATCACCGTAGAGAAACTCTGAAAGTTGGCCATAGTTGACGTTGTGAGTAACCTGAATAGGCCCGCGCCCGTGATATGATTGCCCCGGTGAAGGCGGGTAATACGGATTTGTGAATTGGTCCACATAGCCTAATTGTGTACTTCCATTCTGCCATGCGACCTCCTCACGCCAGTAGAGTCCCCATGTTCTGTCAAGATTGGTGTTTGCCGCGCCAGTGGTTTCATGGGAGATGTTTGCAAGAAAAGCAGCAAGTTCATGCCGCCTCACAGAGAGACTTCCTTCATTGCAGAACAGCGCATAATCGATTTTTCCCACATACATTTCCGAACCATACTGAACCGTTTCATCGTAACCGGGATGGGTTTTGAATTCGCGCGTCTCACCAGTTCTTTTATTTCTCCATATCAGCCTGCTGCATCCGGGTGCGACTCTACCATTACGATCCTTTGCCACATACAGCTCCACTTCGATATTGGCCATACTGTCAACAGCATTCAAGAAGGAACGGAACGTGAAAAAATCGTAGTCCCCATCGGATGGAAGCCTGGTAATTTGCGAAGGATCATCCGGGACTGTTTCATTAGGATTGGTGTAGGCACCGAAACCCAGGCCGTAACGGTTTGGGAAAAATTCTTCATATAGGGTTGAGTCCATTAGCTGCATAAGGAAAGTGCTTGGAACTTCAGGATTAACAAATCTGTACACTATTGGATCTTGGAGCTGTCCGGTAAGTGATATGGTCATGACTGAGTCTGCGAACCCCGGCTCCGTGGGGATTGCTTCAAACCGGTATTGGGCTGAAGCTGATGTAGGCATTCCGGAAGCCATGAATCTGCTGGCGTTAATAGATACAGGAGCATTAAAATCAGCAAAGATTCTGAGGTCCCCACCCATGTGAGTAATGTTTTGGGTAAAATCACTGCCGCTTATGGATGTGAGCCTGAGTATGTACTTTCCTGCAGGAACATCCCACACGGAAAAAGAAGCATTCGATTTGGAATTTATGCTTGTGTTTATGACTCTTCTGCCATTAATAGAGAAAACCTGCAGATGGCTTTTGTAGAAATCGGGGGGAAGAGTAAGGTTGATTCTTCCATTTGCGTTTCTTAAGGAGATTTCTGAAGAACTCTGATACCTGCTGGTATTGACAGTTCTTGAAAAATCGGTCCGTACGGGTAATCTTATTGTATCCGCCACACCCTTTTCGATGCTGAAATCCATGGAAGGAGGATTACCCCCTTCTTCCATGGATAGGGGTATTGCTCTTAGTGTAAATGAGGTGTTTCCTGACACCGGTACATAGGCAGTATCGGTTGAATAGGGTTTTCTGGGTAGAGTGACATGAAGCTTAAATACTGGCCCGTCGCTGATATTTTTCCATGGGCTTGGACCGGATGGGGTTAGTGTCGGCTCGTCCCCCTCTCCCTGTGTCCACCACAGACATGCCCAGTTTAAACCGATATGGGTTACCGTATCGCCTTGTTCGTATATCGTATCGCTCTGCCATGCCGGATAAGTTGTGGGGACTTCGACCCTCGCTTCATAGACCGTATCAAGATGATCAACATGGTTGGACACAGCAGAAACCGTTACAGATGCAGTTGAGGTAAGCCAGGGCATACGAACGGTTTTTTCATCTCCGCCACTAAAAGTTTCTGTGATGCTGTTTGAGCCACTGGAGAAAGTCACAGTAGCATCAACATTGGTTATTACTGGAATATCTGCTGCGAACAGCTGACTGGCAAAGAAAACAAGAAAAAGGGCTCTTCTCATTATTGAACTCCGATAATTTAAGAATAAAGTCTATCAACACTGTCCCACCAGGGCGGTTTTCCCCCAGAGTCTTCACCTATTAATATAAGAGTGGATTTGCGTCAAAGCACGAAAAAAACAACATTTCCCTTCCCGCTGAGTCGGGCGGCGACTTGTCTTTTACAGATTATAAGGTCCCCCTAATAAATCCGGTATCACACAAACGAGGAAATTTCGGGGACAAAAAAACAGATCTTCTGCCGCGACACAAAAAATTTTCAATCTGAAAACATCAGGATAGTGAGCTCAAACTAAAAGACAAATCCGCTCAGGGAGATTGTCTCCAGAAACGCTCTGATGCTATATTATTCCCATCAGTCCGAAAATCAAAAACCCTGTCATTTGTTCTTGCCTGAAAAAGTTATGGTAACTGCTGGATTTGGGTTGACCATCAGCAGCTTTGAATTTAGCAGTACCTTGTCTTGACAGGTTACTGATTTTTTGATAAGGAAAAATGGATTGCATAGCAATATCAATGAAAGATGTGTAGATGGGTACATACAGAATTTTGTCAATTACGCTTTGTGCTTTAGCGGTTTCCGCGTTTTCCAGACAACCACCGCGACCGCCTGAGATCAGGATCCATGAATGCAACGCAAATTTCCTATTGTTGAAATCATCAACTGCCGCAGAGCAGAGATCCCGATATTTAAGGCAAGTGAGTTATTGTATGCATTATGCAAACAGTGATATTGCAAGGCATCTGGTATCGATTCTGGAAACGGATAGCTGCGTCAATAACCGACTGCGGGCTCTTATCGCGCTCAAATACATCCCAAGTCACTATGGTACATTGCAGGGTATCGTAGCGCAGGGTATTGGTATCGCCAAAGCTGATTCGGCTCCTGACATCCGGTTTACAGCAACAGAATTAACATTCAGGGGTTACAGCATGTATGGAAATTGGTATGCCGTGCTTGATGAATGCGGCGTTGAAGACCCCCGAAGCTTTTACAATATCCGCGGAGAGGGTTTTGCGCGACATTTACTTTTAGATATAGCGGATGAACTCTTCCCACGGCTCGTCTCATTTATAGATACCACCGGCAACGAGGAATTGCGGATTGAGGCTGTTGGGCTTTTAGGCATGATTGGAAGAGATGAGTTGCGTGCCGCAGCGGTTTTGTTGCCCCTGTTGGATGATTATAACTGGAGGGTACGCATAGCGGCAGCACATGCGCTTCGGTATCATACTTGCCAAAAGGATGAAGTCGTTTCTGCTCTTGTCGCCAATTTAGAAGATCCCGTTGACAGAGTATCCTTAGAGGCTTTATATGCATTGGGTAATTCATGCCTTGACTCTTCCCAAATTTCCTTTATACTTCCACACCTGATATCAGGAATGACAGACAGGCATTTCGGAACGCGCAGTTCTTCTCTGAGGGCGATATCAAACCTCGATGTGCGCCCTTTTGCATCAAGCCTGATCCAACCTCTTATTCACGTTTTACAAAACGAGCACAACAAATGGGTTCTAATAAAGTGTCTGCACGTTTTGTCTCAATTAAAGACTGATGCAGCTCCGGCAGTACCGGCTCTTGTCTCATTGCTTAATCACCAGGAAAACAGAGTACGTGTCCGGGTCGTTGAGACGTTAGGAGCTACAGGCCGGATATCCGCTCAGGTTGTTAACCAATTGATACATCTCATAGAAACTGATCCGGAACGTGATTTAACAGAGGTAATTAGATCGCATGGAGTGAGAACTCAATAGACAGGACTTTTGATCAACCCAAATACCTGGGCAGTCAAACAGAATTTTTCAAATATAATTAGTTTTATCACTATCATCCCATAACCCTGTTGTTTCACAGAAACAGTATAAAACGGTAGAGGTCTCGGAGGTAGCCCGCCTTCCGAAGCATGCTGCTCTGCTCATAGCTTGAGCTCAGTTGGCAAAGAGAAAGGGGCTCGGGAAAACGTCTCATTTCATGGTGGAGAATCGAAGATGGTGGTTTGGTAGAATGAGCAGATCTTTGAAATGTACCCCCCGGTAAAAAAAACTCATACCGAGACGTCCAGTCGTCGGATAACAGCTACTGGGATATGTCTGATTCCTTCAGGGCAAGCAGTCTGGCGATTATGTGGCGTTACACCTTCCAATGTATAACTCTGCAGTTTTCTTCCTTTTTACCATTTATATCAAAGCAGTTCCAACATTTCAGGCTTATTATATTTTTTCGCAATATCCCTTAGATCCAAACCTTCATAATCGACCGTGGAAGTTCTGGCATCATGGCTCAGGAGAACTTTTGCGCTGTAATAATATCCGGTTCTGAAATATTCCATCAGAGGAGTCCATCCATTCTCATCTACATTCTCAATATCCAGATCCTTCGAGATCAGATATTCAGCCAATAGCGGACTATCTTCAGTAAAATGATGGAATGTATTTCTCCCTTCATTGTCAACAACATTCAAGTTAAATCCCAGGCAGTACAGTGCCATGAATTCAAGAGGTCCGCTCGGCGCGCAGCACCTAAAACTGGATAATTGTTGTCCATCTTAAATGATGTCGCATCAATTCCCTTTTCTACAATGTCCTCCATCCGGTAAAAATTATGAGAGAATTCAGTAAATCTCTGCATTTGTTCTTTTTTCTGCTCAGGATCCAGTGAGCGAAATTTTAACTTTGAGGTTTCGATAAAACTTTTATCCCACGAATATACAACAAATCGAAACGGGTCATAGTTACTTGGTTTGCCTGAACCAATCTCGTAAAATGTCAAACCAGAATTATTTTTTTTGTGAGGATCAACCCCCCTTAAGATCAGAGGAATAACCGCTTCAGGTATCACCATTGACTGAGACACTATTCTATGAAGAACTGTACCCCCAGTTTCATCAATACGTTCATAATTGACATCGTACCCGAGGATAAACATGAGATACTCAATTGTTCTTCCTGAATTGGTAAAGGGCAGCTCCAAAACAGACAACCCATTTTTATCACGAACATTCAAATCTGCTCCCTGGTTGATTAGTTCTCGTGATAGTGGAATCTGCTTGCGTCTGGCTGCTTTAAGCAATGCAGTCTCACCAGATTTGTTTGTTGTATTTATATCCAAACCATTTAAGAGAAGATTGACTAATTCAACCTGATTTGCAAGCATAAAAGGCAGGTCTCCGTCCTCATCCGGCTGGTCGGCACAAAAATACCTTTGGAAAGTATAAAAACAGCAACTTCATAAGCATTGTTCTTTGCTGCCGTGTGCAGAAGTTTCGGAATCTCATTGTTTCTCAGAGAGTAGTTTGAGATTATCAATAAGTTCATCACTAACAGAACTTGCGTTTAATGCTCTAATTGTCGGTTTTGCACCTTTGTCCAACAATAATCTGGTGGGGATGTCAGTGAACCAGGTCTGCCGAAAGTTTGTTCCGTTGCGATCATCTCCGGAACTCCACAGTCGCCATCGATTTCCTGTTTAAAGAGTTACGAAGGTTGGCACGAACAACCTTTTGGGGAGGGATAACTAAGATGAGTCAGGGGGGGTTCGGTAAACCCATATTTTCTCTTCAGCATTCAAAACCTTTGATTAACAACACATAACTTTAAAGTAAATATTGTAAATTAGGGTGACATGACAAGTAAAAACTTATGTCAACAAAATTTTAATTTGGAAAAATACTATTTGCAAAAGAATTTTTCTGTAGCTAATTTTTAGAGGTCACATTTCTACCATACTGTCAAACCATCTGAAATTATGACTACTTTTAATTCATCTGGACAGAACTGGCCTGAAATTCCACATCCGGAGCTAATCAAAAAAGAGCTCGCGATGCTTGAGCCGAGTGCTGAAAAATTTGTAGCAGCAGAAAACAAACGATACTGGATCAGCTGTAAAAAATTAAGGACCGGGTCCTTTCTTCTTCAAATCAGGGATTTAAAGACCGGATTCAAAACGAATCTGTCCGGTATCACACAAAACCGGGCTGCGTTAATACTACAGGAAATTCTTGCAAACAGAAAAGGGTGGATTAAAAGTATTCCTTCGATGAGAGTATATGTAAATCGTAAACATAAATGGAAGGGGGTGTCTCTTCCCACCTGGCTTGCAATCGTCGTATATTTGCTGATGTCTCTCTATTTATATTTGTTCCGTTAAGCAACACTTGAATGTAGTTAGTAAAGCAGTGTGCCACATCTGGTAAATCTGATTATTGTCAGTCCGTGCTTCTCATTTTATTCATCCGTCTTTTCGGGGAAATCCGCACTGTCATTACTGAACGTGGCCAGTTATCTCATTGATGTCAGGTCCGGCGTCTCGTCAATTATTCGATATCGAAGGCGGTTTCACCAGAAGACTCTGCAATATCCGAAGTGTTAAAAGAAAAACCCTGCCGAAAGCAGAGAACTTATTTCATACTTCCGGACTCCAAAGCGTCAATCATTGAGAACAGCTTTTTCTCACTTTTCCCGGTAATCATTTTATCCAAAAACTCCACGGCATCAACCGTCCCCTCACCGTAAACCGCTCTTCCGCAAACATTGTGCTTGTACTCAAAGGCAACCGTCTTGTCGGGAGATTCCAGACGATAGGTGTGGAAGGCATGGCCTGAGAGGTATTCTGCCGGGACTCCCAAAATTTCCTGAGCATCCTTTTCGTTGCGGACCATGTTGATCTGATCGTAGCCAAAGGGTTTGATGCCGGTCCTATTATGAGTGTCAATAATTACATTGGCTGTACCTGAAGTATCAGCTTTGGTCTTCTGGTGACTCTCATCAACCGAGAGCGAGCAATCACTGTAAAGCCCGGGGGAATTCTGAGCCATCATTTCAAGCTATGCTGAAGAGCCACATTCTGTTTTGCCATATTGGGAGCAATTACGGCGCAAAGGCCGGCATCCTTAACATCCTGCATAAGTTTCTCACGATCTCCGCCTGTGGTTCCCATTACAAATGGCAGGGATTCCCTTATGTAGAATTCTGCATTTGTATTTACCGCTGTGGGGTGAGTGTAATCAACGGTGACAAATTCTCCATAGCTTTCCCTGATATTGCCGATCTCAGAATCGCGCATATCCGGTTTTAAGAGAGTAAACTCCACACCTTCATGCGTAATTTTGTCTTTACTGATTTCACCTCCGGTCAGGGAATAGGGAGTACCTCGTATCCTCTGGCAACAGCAGAAGAGATAACTATTTTGGCCATATTTCCTGGCAAACCATTAACCATAATTTTGATAGAAATACGTGCTAATGGGAGGGGCATGGTGAATTGATGTTTACCTGAGTCTTATTTTTTGAGGAGAAATACAAAAAAGCCTCCGGAAAAAAAGCTCCGGAGGCTTTAACTACCAGTATCATACGTCTATCTGTTTACAAATTTTGAAAACACAGATCCTTTCTGACCTGTGAGCCATACACCATAAGTGCCTGGTGCAAGTTTTGTGCTTGATAGATTTACCGTATTAAGACCCTGTGAAGCATAAAAAGTTT
>LDWW01000050.1 GCA_001045525.1 Chitinispirillum alkaliphilum
CCTGGTAACCCTTAAGCAGTTACTCTTTTCGGTATTTAACCGCAGCTTAGAAAAAGCTGCCGAGGGCATGGCACACCTCAAAGAGATGTTTTTATGTGACCTTTACTGAAAAAGCTGAAGCTGACGGGAGAAAAAGACATTTCTGCAGACATCTGCGAATACATTTTTGCAGCTTTGCCCCGGGGAAATCACCCGTAAACATTTTCATGCTGCTTCCACCCACACAAAATGCACATCACCCACCCCTGCGGGAAAGCTTTAGTTTTCTCTGTTTACTTTTACTTCCTAACTTTCAACAAAAAAGGAGGACTCGTCCATGGATGAGAACAGAAGAGAACAGGTGGCCCTGTTCCGTTTCTCTGTAATCGGTTCGCTTATCTCTGGTGAACTATGTCACGGAGAGCTCAAAAAACGTATCCGTGAGCTGTCGGACAGGCGCTATATTATTCCCCACAGCCATAAAACCCGCATCGCCCCGGGGACCATTGAAGACTGGCTCTATGCCTACAGGCAGAAAGGTCTTGAGTGGCTAAAACCAAAACACAGAAGTGACAGCGGTGCGTTGCGCCTGATCGAATCTCAGGCAGGCAAAGCTATAGTCGAGTATCGGAGAGAACACCCCCGAAGGCCTGTGCGGCTTGTCATGGCAGATCTGGTGGAACAGAAGAAAATCCCTCATATTTTCCCCCTCTCAACGGTCTACCGTTATTTGCGCCACCATGCACCAAAACACGTGCGGCCAGCCACGAGCAAAGAACAAAAGCGTTTCAGCCACCGCTTTCCAAATGACTGCTGGCAGGGGGATGTCATGCACGGCCCCTACATAAAAGAGCTTGGGGGAAAGGCCCGCAAGACATACCTCATAGCCTTTCTGGATGATGCTACCAGGCTTGTAACGGGAGCAGTGTTCTGCTTTTTCAGAAGCAGTAGTAATGTCAAAGATGTACTTCGCACTGCGGTTCTCACCTACGGCATTCCGTCCAAACTCTTTCTGGACAACGGCAGAAACTTCTGTTCCCGGGATATAGAGATCGCCTGTGCCGCCATGCGGTGTGCACTCATTCACTCAACTGCGTATTATCCGCAAGGAAAGGGAAAGGTTGAACGGTTTTTCAGGACTGTGCGGGACTCCTTTCTAAGTGACGGTTGCGCCTTCCGGTCCCTTGAAGAACTCAATGAGCGTTTCAGCTGTTGGCTGCAACAGGATTACAACCGTAAACCACACAGAGGACTTGATGGTGCAACACCTCTTGACACCTATCTGCACAAAGCGGAAAACCGTATTCGCCGTCTGGAGGCACATGTGGATCCAGCGGAGCTGTTCTGCAGAAAAGAAACCAGGCAGGTTGCTCATGATGGAACGTTCAGAATCAACAACATCCTGTATGAAACAGAGGAACATCTTGTCGGCAGAAAAATCCACGTTCTGTATGACAAGGATGATCCCCTGAGAACTGTAAAAGTCTATGACGGAAAGATCTTCGTACATAGCTCAAAGCCCATTGATTTTCTAAGTAACGCAAATGCAAAACGTAACGAACTCAAGGAGACAAAATGATAAAAGCAGCCTTCAGCCTTAAAGACCTTCCCTTTACCAAAGAAATCAGCACAACCGACCTGTTCATGCATCCTCAGTTTAAGGAATTCACCTCCAGACTATCTCTTCTGTGTGAAAACAGGGGAATCGGAATGTTTACCGGTGAAGTAGGGTGCGGAAAGTCAACTACGGTGCGCACCGTTCTGGAGTCTCTGAGCTCACAAACACACAAAGTGGTGTACCTTTACAGAGGGCTTGAGAATGTAGGGACTTTCTATACCCAGATAGCCGCTGAACTGGGTATTATGCCCAAGTTCCGGAAATCGGATGTGGCAACACAGGTACTGTCCCACATCACCGAGCTCTATACCCAGCAGAAGATCACAGCCGTACTGGTAATCGATGAAGCTCATTTGCTCAAGCCTGAAATCTTTGATGAAATCAGGCTGCTTCATAACAGCAGATTCGATTCATGCGATTACCTGGCTACCGCGCTTGTAGGTCAGCCTCCGCTCAGGAAGATGATTGCATACGCCAAGTATTTACCCCTGAAACAGAGAATATCTGTCACCTGCCATCTTACAGCTCTGGACAAAGGACAGGGGTACGACTATTTCAACCACCAACTATCAGTAATCAAAGCTTCACAGAAAATATTTCTGGACAATGCAGTGGAAGCAATCGTCTGTGCAAGCAAGGGAGTTCCAAGAATGATAAACACCATCGCATCCAAATCAATGGCTCATGCAGCTATCAATAAAAAACTCACCACTGTGGATCAGGAAACGGTAATGGAGGTTCTGGATGAACTTGGGCTTAAATAGCTCAACGGCTTAGGGTTTTGACTATTTTTCACCGAATGCTCTGCGGTGTTGATCGTAGGGCATTTTTTTTATCAAGGGAAAAACAGGAAAAAAAGTGGCATAACAGGTAGCTTTATCTTATGCCAGGGGGGAAAGTGAGAATGGAACCTGAAATAAAATGAGATTACGACAGGAGATAATATGGGAATCTACAGCTGCCTAAAAAAACTACTGTTTCACCAACATCATCGCTAGCCTCCAATAAAAATAGTTTTATGTTTTCTTTTTGAGGCAATTTGGCAATACTAGGATAATTATATCCAGTTTTAAACATTGAAAGGAGAGGCTCAGTTATTTTCTTAATGCCAGGTAAAGAACTCTTGATATCAGATGAGTATTCAAGTGGTAACGTGTTTTCCTCCAATTCACCCCACATTTTGTAAAAATCTTTTTCATGTGGGCCAAAATTTAGAGTAATATCCGGCTCTATAACTATAGTATCTGTATCTGAAACTTCACAATAGCCGTTGTGAGCCAAGTCAGCGATAGTATAGCCAAAGTTACACAGGATACACAGTATTAAAAAAAAGCACCTTAAATGGACCTTGGCTTTCATTCATATTCTCCTTACGCTAAAAGTGTAACGAAATTATTAACTATAAATGACTATGTTGATACTGATGATGTACCACAGCTTACATTCTCAGGACTAAAGGACCTGGATAAGAAGAAAAAATACTAGTCTGTACGCTTACGTACTGCAGAATTTAATAACTATAAGTGAGATCTGTGTTTGCAAACTAAATATTCAAAAGCTCAGATCAATGTTTGATATTTTTGCGTTTTCTGATTGAAATTCAACGGTTACATCTGCTGTACTAAAAACTTCATCATCTAATAAAATGTGTACATGAATAGAATAGCTGGTAGAATCAACTTTATACACATCAGATATTTTGTAGCCGTTAATATTCTCACCTTGTCCTCCGAGCCAATTATCATACCACAGTATATTACATAAATGGTTATCCTCCCCCAAATGAAACATTTCTTCAAAAGGATTAAAATTTTGTTTGGAGTTCACCATTGCATTGCTACATTTCAGATTTTTGCTTATTAAAACTCTTTTATAGCTTTCGGAGAAGTACTTTATTTCATTAAGTTTGTTTTCGTATGTTTCAATGTCGAGACCATACTTATCTGGTGCTAGTTTTTTGAAAGACGCATTTTGATAATCACTCGAATTACCTGTCTTGTATATCTGATGAATATACCAGTTATAAAATTCGTCGACTAAGCTCGTGGCTATGTTGGTTGAATCACAATTGTTTCTGTTATTTATAATTTCTGGCTCTTCTTCTATATATTCACTTGAAAAACAACTATGGTACATCAGTAATGGGAATAACAATGCTAAAATTTTCATTATCTATCACTCTTTCATTTTGATATGCTTGGACGTACCAACATCCAACTCGCGTGGTCACCATCAAAAACCTTAAACGGTGTGCTAGGAGAAAGCAGTGCTCCAGAGACAAAGATTCATATTTGGCTTGCGGTACTTTTAATAAAACGAACAGACATGGTACTGTGAGGGGGAGAACCAATGCTTTACAAACAAATACCCCAACATACATACTTATTTATTTGGCAGAACTTAGTATTTTTACCATCTCAGGTGTGCCAAAATTTTCAGACCATTGCAATGGGGTGTAACCCTCATGATCGGTTACATAGATATCGACTCCATAAGAAATGAACAGTTCGACTAATTTAATATTATTGTTTTTTACTGCGAAAATAATAGGATAATTAGTATAATTCACGCCAGTTTCTCTTATTCCATTTACATTAGCTCCCTTTTTTATCATTTTTTTTGCTAATTCAATAGCGATTTTTTCGTCATTAATCTTTGATGCCAGTACCAGTGGAGTTGTAGCGTTCTCATCGTAGATCTGATCAATATTATCGTATACTTCGTAATTTATTAGCATCTTTATAATCTCAAATTTATTAAAAACAAAACCAGTATAGAGCAGATCATATTCATAAATATTGTCTGTTAAGCAATAGTATAAGCATGCCCCACTCTTAAGTAGCTCAAGAATTTCATTCATGTCATCATTATAACAAGCCTTACCTAACTTAGTTAATTTATAAGCTCCAACCTCATAGATAAACTCATCAGCACAATTACGATTTTCCATAGCACTTTCGAAAACTGAACCCACTTCTGGATCACTATAATGAAGATAACTGGTTTCATTTTCACATAATTTATCGGGAGATGCTTCCAATTTTTCATTACCACTGCAGCAGTAGATTGCAAGGAATAACATTAATTTACAATTGATCAATTTTAACATGAATACAAGGCTCACTTTCAAGATATTGTACAATGTCAGTATTCTTAATACTACTAATGGCGTGCAGTATCCGAACTACTTTTTCATTTTTAGTTAAAGATTCAATAAACTTTTCAGCACTAAGATTATTAAGTGAAATATCTACTACATTGAGCTTATTGTATACTTCTTCAGGTACACAATGTAATAATACGCGTTTTCCCTCTTTCGCTAGTTGACTTATTGAGTAAGAACCTTAATGCGCTATTAATGATAAACTTAAGGCAACAGATGTACTCGGGGGATAGGATCTTTTTCTTCTTTCTACGGTTCCAAACATCCGAGGATTGTATCACTGGTTGGGTCTTAGATACAGTTGCTATTGAATAAGTTCCAGTTCTGTAGCGTTATTGAATTCAAAATTATATTTATTATCTTTTTCATCATCCAGAAAGGTAATGATTTCCATTGAGCCTTCTTTAATTTTTACTTCAATGTTTTTTTCTTTTAACCCTTCATCCTCAACGTTAGGTTGTCCTATGGCAAAATTATCAATATTGTATAAATGGCCTCTTGCATACTTATATACAAAGAATACAGACATGTAGTAATCATCCAATTCTACTAAAAAAACTTTGGATTCTAGGCACTTGAAATACCACATATCTAATTCACCTCTATCGTATATGTCTTCTATCTTGAATGTTTTGTTAATTGAAGAAGATTCATTCTGATAATTGATGTATGGATATTCTATAGCTATATCAATTTCATCATAACTATAATTATAAATACCACTCTCAAAACTAGTTTCTGTGTATTCCTTTTTTTCACAACATCCTTGATTTATTTCATTTAGCGGCTGGTTTTTTGGGTAATCTTCTAAGCCAAGCTCAATATTTTCCTTTTCTAGTTCAGATTGCCTACTATTGTATTTACTACATGATAAAATTATTATCGATAATATAAGTAATAATCCAAGATAAAGTTTTATTGCCATAATGTCTCCTTTATAAGATTTTGAAAACTTTTGTCTTCTGGTGTTAAATCATGTTCTGTTTTAATCGGGAAATAAATACAAGGGTTACATCTTTTGTCAAATCCAAATGTATTTATATCGTTGGTTATTTCTAAGTGTAAGTGTGGGTTACGTGTACTAATATTAGCTCCACCCCTTCCTGAAATACCTGTTAATCCAATTATATCGTTTGGCCCAACTTCCTCTCCTTGTTTGAAAAAATCATTTTTACTTAGATGCATATAAACAAGATAGAATGGACCATCATAATTAAAATTTATATCTAATACTTCCCCTTCATTTTTATAAGTAGGTTTGTAATCAGTATTTCGAAGCTCTTTGAAAGTATCTTCGTCTTTAACTTTCAGTACAACAACATGTCCAGCGAGAGATGTAGATGTATAAACACGCGCAACAACAGATTCGACACATGCATATACTTTTTTTCCTGGTTTTGCTAATAAGTCCACACCAGCATGGTTTCCAACATTATCCCTTATATTTTCGCCAAAAGACCCATGCCATGGTTTATCGTGTCCACCCTGACTGTACAAACAAAGCATAGGATCATCAATTGGTGGTCTCCAATTGGCCGGCTGAGCATAATTCACCCGCATCTTCAACCTTCCACCGCTCTCCACTCTCTTTACAAAATTCTTCTTAAACACCTCCATGTCGGTGAAATCGGTCTCACTATCATAGATATGAATATTGCCGCCGGTATTTCTGCTTTCGTTTCCAAGTACACACAAATTGGTTCTGCCCTGATTTTTGGTTTCGGGGTCGTGCTCAAGCCATAAGCGGTACTTGCCCCAACGTTTTACTCCTCCTGGCCAAGTTCCGCCAAATGTGCCTCGCCAAAAACCAAGGTCATCTATGCACTGAAGATTATCCCGCTTTAGCCACCAGATACCTTCGGGAATGGGACCCTTATCCACTTCGTCCTGACCTTCAGGCGGCTGCAGATCTGGGCTTCCGGTGAACGCTTTGAGCGTGTTAACACTGGTAGTGTCATTAACCTTAAAGGGTACCTCTTTTCCATCCTCATCAAACCACTGCAAAGAGGAGCCACTAAAAGTAAGATACTCTCTTCTTCTCAGGGCAATTGTAAAGGGGTTACATATCGGTTCGGAAGCGTCACCAACTAACGCCACAAGCTCAAAAAAAAAGATATTACATATTCATAGCAAACGAGTTACTGATCGGCTCTGAATCTACATGACAAAGGTTCGTTCATTTCATTAAGTGACTTTTATATACATCTAATCATGTTTGATGTTGTTTATGTAAAAGCTTCTGCTAATTTCATACCCTACAGGACCATCTTCAGAATTTTTCGATGTAACCCTTCTAATGTCAGCATAGAAAGTAATTTCAATGCAGGAGCCTATACTAATTTGATTTAGATCCATATCAGGCATATCGTGATATGTGAAGGATATCCAGATAGAATCCTTATCTGAATCCACAATTTGAATTCCTCCTGTACCACTTGTAATTGAAGTGTCTTCAAGAGCTATAACAATGCCTCTAACCAAGCCTGTTGAATCAGAATACTTGAATTTAGTTGCCTTACATGAATTAAGATTATTATTGTTAATAATATCAGAGCTGTCGTCTGAAGCAACTGTTTTGTTATGGTTAACAGATTCGGATGGAATTGACACCTGTTTATTGCTATCAATCTTACATGCTAAAACAATTACCCACACACAAACTATAATTTTGAGAAACCAGTTATGCATTTATGTTCCCTTCGATTAATACAGTTAATTTATCTCTATTCATTTCGTTTGGACTTGTACAGAAAAACTTATCAATCAAATATTTATTTCGAGTAAACTCTCTGACATCTATATGGACCCAAGTTGTTGCTCCCGTATCTACCGATTCAAGAGAAAACCTATCCGTACTGGCAGGCATCACCCAGTCGACTGTAGCATTAAGAACTTCACGTTTTTGACATATTGTCCGTACTTGTTCTGCCACAACTCGTCTATCAGCATCACTTTGAGTATTCCTGTTAATCCAATTTCCATTTCGCTCTACTTCATATAGTATATCTACTGCTTTACCTCTATGGTTCACTGTTGAGCCGTAGCAACGGTAACCTGAGCTAAATCCATGTAAACGATATTTAGTTGTATTTTGTAAGAGATGAAATTGCAAGCCACGAACAGCCCAAAGTAGAGACCTATGAATACCGGGGTATTCGTATCTATGGAATGCTTCCCGTGTGGATGCCCCCGAAAACTCATTCAAATATTTCCCATTTCCATATCCATTACATTTGACAGTAACATCACTCATTGCAGGACATTTACATTTTAATTGATCAAACAGTCTAACACTAATCGTATATGCCTCCCCAAATTCATCAATAGCCTCGGCTACAGCCATATCCACTATGCCCTTAGGATTACCCCGTTTCATATAAAGCTTCTCGAAATTTTTAACTTTTGTCTCCGTCAGATCATCAAAAACATCCGATGGTACACCACCCCCAAAACCAGCCAACCGTATATTTATCTCCTCAACTATTTTTCCTGTATCACCCTTCTTATAACTTTTAGCATAATTCACCCGCATCTTCAACCTTCCACCGCTCTCCACTCTCTTTACAAAATTCTTCTTAAACACCTCCATGTCAGTGAAATCGGTCTCACTATCATAGATATGAATATTGCCGCCGGTATTTCTGCTTTCGTTTCCAAGTACACACAAATTGGTTCTGCCCTGATTTTTGGTTTCGGGGTCGTGCTCAAGCCATAAGCGGTACTTGCCCCAACGTTTTACTCCTCCTGGCCAAGTTCCGCCAAATGTGCCTCGCCAAAAACCAAGGTCATCTATGCACTGAAGATTATCCCGCTTTAGCCACCAGATACCTTCGGGAATGGGACCCTTATCCACTTCGTCCTGACCTTCAGGCGGCTGCAGATCTGGGCTTCCGGTGAACGCTTTGAGCGTGTTAACACTGGTAGTGTCATTAACCTTAAAGGGTACCTCTTTTCCATCCTCATCAAACCACTGCAAAGATGAACCGTTAAAAACAAGGTGCTCTTTTCTTCTCAGGGCAATGGTAAAGGGGTTGCATAACGGTTCAGAATCAACCCCGCCCAGAGCCACCAGTTCAACAGTGTACCCGGCAGTATCTGAAGGAAGTGTAAGTTGAATTCGGTTTCCATTACGGTCGAGATCTTTTTGAACAGAGGTGATCTCTCCGTTTTCGTTCTTTTCATATCTAAGCTGCCATCTGATACTCTCTTCAAATTCACGCATCTTTTCGGTGGGGTTGTCTATTGTATAGGAATACTCCAGTTCCCACTGAGGCAAAGTCTTAGTATCATAACGATAGGGCCTTATTTCATCATTTTCAGCCTTAACAGACACCGGCATTCCAGGTTTAGTGGCCAGAGACTGTCCCATGTCTCCCCCTGAGATAAGGGTGAGCTCTTTTATGGTGAAATCTGTTGCGAAGTTAGGGGGCAGCACCTTATCACCTATATTTTACAACAACTCTTCTACTGTATTAAAAGGAATTCCCCTTTAGAATTTATTGTGTATTTTTCTTTTTTAATCAAACCATCACCCTGGACTGATCCGGAATATGGTGAGAAATACTCAGAAATAATAATCTTATATTCCTCTGAAATTTTATATCGCTTGCCCAAAACTCCATGTACACCTTCATGACTATAATCCCTAACTGACTGAATATTTAACAATCTAATACTATTTGATATGCTGCCTAAAAACAATAAACTTTCACCAGACACTTCTGTAACCGCTAATAAAAAAATCTTATTATTCCCAATTGGTGGTAATTTGGCAATCATGTGAGCATAAAAATAATCCACTTCAAAAAAAGGAATTAAATTGTCAGGAATTTTTATGAAACCTGGCGACATTTCAGAATAAGGTAAAATAGGAAAGGGGCTTTCAAGAGGTAATGAAATCTCCTCTAATTCATTCCATAATTTTTGAAAATCTTCTTCATGTGAACCAAAAATAGAGGATACATCCTGCTCAATAATTAAATCAGCATCTCTATCATTCGATGAATTAACAATATCGTTTGCATAGCATATATTTGCTACAACACTAATTAAAAAACAACCCATTAAAATTATTTGTCTAATTAAACATTTTGACTTCATATAAACACTCCTTATAGTATCAGTTTTTTTGTTTTTTCTTCAGGTATATTTTTTGTAAAAAATGAATCATCTAAGTATTTTGAATCAAACTCTCTTACATCAATGTGTATCCATGATTCAGCAATAAATTCGTTTGGGCTATTGCGACGTGATGGTTCCAATGAAAATTTATTTTTATCTGGCCATCTTAACTGAGCACCAATTTTAGGAATAATTACTTCATCTCTTATAGTTTCAATGTCTATTAAGGCACTACTGCTGAAGTGAAGATCAAATGATTTTCCCATGTGATTGGTTGATTTTCTTGGATCAGGCTGACTATCATTGTTGATCCAACACCTATATCCAGAATGTATTAGGGTAAAAGAAAAATCCAAATTACTTTTTTCTAAATAAAAGATTATTGCTTTCAATGCCCATATTAGTGACCGATGCATACCGGGATATTCATATTTGTGAAAACTCTCAGTTCTGATATTATTCCTGTATTCACCTTTAAATTGCCCCATTCCAAACCCGCCACAAGAACAAATAGTGTTGTTTGTGTTGGGGCGTACGGGACATTTAATATTTCCTTCTTCAAAATGATACTTTTCACCGAACTCATCAATTGCTTCCAATGTGTTAACATCAACGATTCCTGTGGGAGTATCCATCCCCATGTAATCACGTTGAAACTGTTTAACACCTTTTTCGGTTAATTCTGTAAACTCAGTATCGGGTAAAACACCACCAAATCCTGCCAATCTGAAGTTTATCTCCAGTACGTCATTACCTGTATCACCCTTCTTATAACTTTTAGCATAATTCACCCGCATCTTCAACCTTCCACCGCTCTCCACTCTCTTTACAAAATTCTTCTTAAACACCTCCATGTCGGTGAAATCGGTCTCACTATCATAGATATGAATATTGCCGCCGGTATTTCTGCTTTCGTTTCCAAGTACACACAAATTGGTTCTGCCCTGATTTTTGGTTTCGGGGTCGTGCTCAAGCCATAAGCGGTACTTGCCCCAACGTTTTACTCCTCCTGGCCAAAGCCGTGCATGCATATACTCTCCAACCAGAGGAATTTTATCCCTGGATCTAAGTTCATCAATACACCGAAGATTATCCCGCTTTAGCCACCAGATACCTTCGGGAATGGGACCCTTATCCACTTCGTCCTGACCTTCAGGCGGCTGCAGATCTGGGCTTCCGGTGAACGCTTTGAGCGTGTTAACACTGGTAGTGTCATTAACCTTAAAGGGTACCTCTTTTCCATCCTCATCAAACCACTTCAAAGATGAACCGTTAAAAACAAGGTACTCTTTTCTTCTCAGGGCAATGGTAAAGGGGTTGCATAACGGTTCAGAATCAACCCCTCCCAGCGCCATCAGTTCTACAGAATACCCCTCAGTATCCTGAGGAAGTGTAAGTTGAATTCGGTTTCCATTACGGTCGAGATTTTTTTGAACAGAGGTGATCTCTCCGTTTTCGTTCTTTTCATATCTAAGCTGCCATCTGATACTCTCTTCAAATTCACGCATCTTTTCGGTGGGGTTGTCTATTGTATAGGAATACTCCAGTTCCCACTGAGGCAAAGTCTTAGTATCATAACGATAGGGCCTTATTTCATCATTTTCAGCCTTAACAGACACCGGCATTCCAGGTTTAGCGGGCAGAGACTGTCCCTTATCCCCTCCGGAGATAAGTGTAAGCTCTTTTATGGTAAATTCTGTTGCGAAGTTAGGAATATCAACTTTATACCTGTAAAAAGTAAACCCACCAACTGTTATACGGTTCTCTGTGTCGAGTACCGAACTGTCCCACTGCTGATCAGAGATGTTCTCTGATGAAGCATGAAAATGGACATACTCCCCCGAAAGTCCGGCCCATTCTCCGGCTTTAAAAACCTCAGCTACATGAGGCAACATCGCTTGTAACTGTTCTTCGGTTGGTGCTTGCCGGGTAACAGAAGTAGGACCAGCCAATCCTGCCAGAAAATCGATATCACTCCATTCAAACTTCCCTAATCTGTTAAACATACATGCTGAGAGCGCTTTACAGGTATCCGGATCAGCGTATCGGTCTGCAGCGGCTCCCCGTACCAGTCCGATCAGGGCGAAGAATTCCTTTTTCTGATCGGATGTAAGCCCGCTTCTTTCCATCTCCGAAAGCTGGTGCAAAAACAGTATGGGGTGAAAATGGTAGACCTCCAGCCCACCGCGTGCTTCTTCTGCATAAGAATCAAAGATAGACTTTTCCTTAAGTTCGTCCCAAAAGGAAGACTTCCTGATTACTTGAAGAGCATCTTCAAGTTGCGGGTTATGTTCCCCTGAATCCTCGGAGTCTAACCCTAAGTGCTTTCCAAGCTCAGCATACTTCTTGTCACAATAGTGCCATTCACTTGGACTTCTGATAATCAGATGAGAAAGCCGCCTGCTCCACTCCTGATTTGAGTAGATCTTTTTTATATTAAAAGTCCCATCACTATTGGTAATAGCCTCTTTTAATTTCTGAGCAGTTTCTGTTTCTTCTATTGTTCCATCTTCAAGACGAGCGACTGTTTTAAAATGCTCAATTTTGACGAAAGCATCATGGTTTGCTGGTTCCTCAAACATGCACTCATACCCGGCCCAGGTAAATGGTGTCTGAGGTTCTATGCCGTCGATGTTAACCATCTTACCGGAATCAAGATAGGCGTACTTTACCTGGTCGATAAAGGAAACATCAGGAGAATCGAGTATAACCGGTCTCTCGCTCTTGGTTTTTTCACTTTCGGGTTTTTGTGAAAAAACCGTTGTAGTATCCTTTACCAGTCTGGATTTATTGGTTTCCTCTTCAATCTCTCCAAGCACCTCTCTTTTTATCCATACCTGTGCCTGCTCTTTATCTTTGCAGGGTAGAAGAACTTTTCTGTCATTTCCTATTCTCCTCAGAAATGACACTTCATCATTTTCACTCATCCAGCCATTGAACCGACTATTTAGTTCCTGAAGATTTGTAGCTTTGTAATGGCTAACACCATTTCTGTTTGTGAAAGTGCACGCCTTCCTCTCCACGTGGTTAAGCCATCCGAAGGCTACAATCCGTACCAAACCCGTTACCTGAACTTTTACATACTCACCACCATCATTATAATCCAAAACAGTTACATAATCCCCGCTATGCAAAGAGGTGTTTGAAAGGGGCACCTGCATAAGATCTCTTCCGGCAGGAATTACATAACGCCCCTTTTTTGCAAAGAAACGCTCCAGTTTTGGATCATCGAGTATAGAGCCGGCCTCGGATATCCTCTCCGGTGTAAAGATTTCCATATGAAAAAACTTTTTTCCTCTGACAGCAAAATGATTGGATGCAGAGCCCACAATATCACCGGCTGAAACAAGTGGCCTTTCTTTAGTGTCAGGAATGTGAAGCGATCCAAGTTTAGACTCATCAAGCGCCTCAGATGGAGTCGTTTTTAGAAACAAGGGTATACACTCACCTTCAGGCTTTGGGTTAAGTTGCATGTAAAGGGAATAGTAATCCAGGCTATTGCCCAGTAACGATTTATACTGATGTTTACACAAAACAAAGCTTGTTGAGAACTCAATTGGCTCACCATCTTTTGTAAACTCCTCTTCGATGAACCTGTATGCCACCACTTCACCATTTGCCACTGCAAGAACAGGCCCATCGGTTACAAGATGAATACCGCCATGCCAGGTATTATTTCTGCATCCCAGAGGATATGATCCACCTGCTTCATTGTACTTATGCGCTTTAAGAAGGCTGTCACTGTCGTTTACTCTGATAGGGTAACTAAACCCCTGTGCTAATGTATCATTGTTTAATTCCATTGAATAGTCATCTCCGGGAAAAACACTCTTACAGTTAATAATTTATATGGTGCCGGTCCTGCTAAGAAAGCTAAAAATGTACAAAACGGACCTGCGCCTGTCATCATTCAACTTTTCCACCCTGTTCACAACCAAAATTAATAGGGGCAATTATGGGGAAGACGTCACGCACTGCACGGTAATCAACAGGATACTCCCATATATTTGCACCACCCCAGTTAAAATATAATTACTCCTCGCCTTTGTCACGCTCAGTGGAATCAATGAGTCCTCTATAGACAAAATCGCTCTTGTAATTTGACTAATTCAGGCCTTGGTATATTCAATGAATGACTCACCGTTGACATTAGTACTTGAAGTACATCGTATCATTGCAGCCGGCCTGTAAGATGAAAAACTATGGTGTTTGAGCATAAAGAGCTGATGCCAGCGATTACTCAGAAATTTTCACTTCAAAATACTCACGCCAATTACCTTCTATCTCATAAACAGCGACAGACAAAAACAGCGTGCAGTCATCAACCCAAAACGCCTTTTCATTCGTACAAAGCCATCTGTACATTGTGCGTTCAAATTCTTCTCCAAGTTCAATTACCTTCCTGTATCGCCCATCGATTTTTTCCTGAACAAAATAGTGATAACATTCCTGCCCCTGGAAAGCTTTGTTCAGCCTGAACCTACCGGATGATGACGATACCGCAAGTCCAGGATTTCCAACCTCATCTGTTTCCTTTCCTGTTGTCAGATCATAACTATGACAACTGTAGTGCATACACTCACCTAACAGAACATCCTCATCTGGAAAGTATGCAACAAAGGAAATACCATCAAAGGCATAGTTTTCATTTTCATATACTTTTCCATTTCTGAAGTTGATTTTTCTGATTGTCTGATACGTATCACTTGTTTTCTCGAATTCAACAACTCCACAGAGCTCCTTTTCTACCATTTTGAAATCAGTAATTCTTTTTGTGATTTCATCCTGTTGTCTTCTTGATGCTAAAGCAGTGTGAAACCGCAACGAGTCGACCTCGTCTATATCGACACGATATGCAGCAATTTCTCCATCAGACTTGATATCGTTCTGTGTCAA
This sequence comes from Chitinispirillum alkaliphilum, assembly GCA_001045525.1. Classification (NCBI taxonomy): domain Bacteria; kingdom Pseudomonadati; phylum Fibrobacterota; class Chitinispirillia; order Chitinispirillales; family Chitinispirillaceae; genus Chitinispirillum; species Chitinispirillum alkaliphilum. The sequence continues at coordinate 14,778 of LDWW01000050.1, forward strand.
CTCCGAAACTTCCGGTGCAAGTATGCTTATCAGAATAAAAAGCAATAGTGACACCTTAAACAATTTATATTCCCTTTTATTTTAAGTCATGAAAATAAACAAAACATTTAACTTATATGACCAAAGGGTAAAATAGTTTAAATGCTTTCCGGAAGGAATCTATTTTAGAGATGTGGGTATTATTTTAGAATAACAAACAGTTTCGAACAGGGAACAACTGAACAAAATGGTGATAAATTCATGAGAGAAAAGAACGGAACGTTTCCGATTAAATATCACTCACATCGCTGCACTCCACTTTTACCAGTTTTTGGACATGCAGAAGTCTGAACTATCATGGGGAATTAGTATTCACTATGATACTGTCAATAATGAATACCACTCAGTCACAGAGTTCATCTGCAACGGCCATGTTGTGAGTCGTGAGAGAAATGTTACAGGGTCCAGTATGGATGTCGACTTTTGCGCTCAGCTCTATTTTTTTTTACAACGCACAGGATTATTACTCCGGCAATTAAACTTGCACAAAAATTTTCTCCATCTATTTCACAGGGCGAACGGCAGTAAGCTCCTAAAAAAAAACTATCGGGTACAAATCCGCCCCAATCACTGGCGAATGAGCGCTTTCGCAGGTCCTTTCCCGGGGCCAATTTTCGAGTCCTCGGGTTTTGGCCCTTCCCCGGCGAAAGCGCGAATATTGGAGCCAGTTTGGGGCTCACAAGGCGTTCTTTGCCTACTTTCTTTGGCCTTGGAAAGAAAGCAGGTCGGGGTTTGGGGCTGAAGGCCCCAATTGTTTTTAAACAGCGCTTCTTAGCGCTGGACTCTTAAAAAAAGTAATGAAACTCAAACACTCTCTTATGCGTATAAAATTGCCGGAGTAATAACAACTCAAATCTTGACATCAGCAAAGCAGTATAGTATTTCTCTTTCTGTTTATCCATACCTCCACTAATTTAGCGGTGATAGAGGTACAAAAATTAAATCGGGTACCAACAACACTCTTTTTTCTAACTTTCCATACTTAAGTCGGAGTAGCCCAAAAAAAAATT
>LDWW01000051.1 GCA_001045525.1 Chitinispirillum alkaliphilum
TTCTCTCTCTCAATCTTTTTCTCTCTCTCAATCTTTTTTCTCTCTCTCAATCTTTTTCTCTCTCTCAATCTTTTTCTCTCTCTCAATCTTTTTCTCTCTCTCAATCTTTTTTCTCTCTCTCAATCTTTTTTCTCTCTCTCAATCTCTTTTCTCTCTCTCAATCTCTTTTACTTTCAACAATTATACTTTCAAGAACACTTCGACTAACCCGATTCACAAAATCGGGATTGTCGAAGTGAGCGGAAATTCAGTTGAACAGGAGATGCAAAAACTTGCTCCATGGTTTAAAGAATGATCACCTGTCTATCGGGAAGGTTTATTCAGCTCAACAATTCACTGATAAGCTGATTTGTTTTTATCATAAAAGCCGCATAACTCAGATAACGTTTGTAGTATATTATAGTAACAAGGTGAAAGGAAAACACCCATACGGATAGAGGAACTTATGAACATTTCACAACCAGACGAAACTCACAGCAATTCATCAGAAGAAAATTTAAAACGCCTGTCAGCCGGATCTGTATTGCTATCCCAGGAAGCCCTTCACGATCCCAATTTTGAATCTACCGTCGTTCTCATTTGTGTTCATAACAGAGAAGGAACCTACGGGTTGGTTTTAAACCGTATATCTCATATGCCTCTGGGAGAGATTTTTGATGGTCTGAACGGGCTTCCCTTAAGCCGGGAAGTATTTATCGGAGGACCTGTTCGTCAGGATGAACTTCAGATACTACAGTTAACAGATACTCCGGTAGAAGAAGCCTACCAGATGGCACCCGGATATTATCTTGGCGGCAGGTGGGATGATTTTGCTCAGATGATCGAGAGTAATCCAGAGACGGTTAAGTTTTTTCTTGGCTATTCGGGGTGGAGTGCGAATCAGTTGGAAGGGGAAGTAGCAGCAGGCGCCTGGGATGTATACAGTGTAGATTTAGACCAACTATTCACACACACCGATAAGCTCACCACCGGGCCGGTTTCCCGGATAGCAGAATTTCTCCGTTCCATAAGCCACAGTTGAGTTCAATCTTTTTTAAACCCCGCCCATTGCAGTAATTTCTGTTCTTCAAGATCTTTTTCAGTCTGATAGCGTTTAAAAGCCTGATCAATCCGGGAGCTGTCGTAAAGGGGAAGCTGAGGTTTAATATCTCTTTTGTATCTGTCGATCATAGTGTCTCGGTATTCGGCCGATTTATATAGCCTTAGCCTTGAGCGCAGTTCTCCGCTGAGCCGATTCTCAAGACCACACTCTCTGGCAAGCAAAGAGTCGAGCTGAGAGATCTTCTCAGCCACTGTTTCTATCAGATCAACCGCCTCCTTCTCCTCCTCATCAAGGGATATCTGCGAAGGGAGCTGCAATGTATATTTCTTCCCGAGCATAATCTCTAATGCCTCTGAATCTTCGGGAGGTGGTTTTATGAAATACTCAATTCCCCTGCCGCTCTCTACTGCCTTAGAGTGCATATAAGTGAAAATCCGGGCATCATCTTCACTAAAATCGTTATCTGCACAGATCGCATGTATTTTCAATGAATCCTCAAAATTGGGGAATTCAGTGTTTGTCTCACCCATGATCTACTTCTCTCCTTTTCTGGAATTAGCCTATCTCCTTTCTTTTCTTCTAAAGCAAAATACAGTCCCTTTATAAAACTCTCTTGAAATTATCACCACAATCATTTACCTTGCAATAACAAATCCTGTATAAATAAATCTATACTGTCTCTTTTCTCAATTTTAAAAAATCGGGTCCCACAATAAAAGAGGTTTTCATGAGAAAAAAAATGGAAAACAACCCAGTAAACAGATGTGAAAAATGTGACGCATACTGCTGCAGACATATCGCGGTGCAGATCGATACGCCTGAAACTGAAAATGATTTTGATATCATAAGATGGTATCTTCTTCACCACAATGTATGGGTCTCAATTGATCACGATGACAACTGGATTCTTGAATTTAAAACCCCCTGCAGAAATATAACTGAGAATTTTTTGTGTGGTGACTATCAAAACAGACCATCAATATGCCGTGAATACCCACAAGAGGAAGAGCTATGCGAAAAAGAAACAGGCGAACCATCATACACTTCCCTCTTTACCTGTCTTGAGGAATTTGAAGAATATCTGAGGGAAAACCGTAACAAAACCCTGATTTAACTTCTCTCTGTTCCCACCCGAGCGGAGAGTGTAGGAATTGCCCTGGCAGATTCTGTGTCTTTTATAAACGGTCTTTACGATATTTCAAAAGAGATTTGAAATAATCCTTTTTCTTATTTATTTTCTCTTTCCACTTACCTGTTTTCGGAAGGAAAATATTATGGCAGTTCCCTCTGGCCCCAAGGGCACACGCGACTTTTTCCCGGAAGAGATGGCTTTTCAACAGTTTATATTCGATTCCTGGAAAACCACAAGCCACTCTTACGGATTTGAACAGTTTGAAGGCCCTCTGTTTGAACACCTTGATGTATATAAAAAAAAGTCAGGTGATGAGATTGAAAAACAGCTCTATGCATTTAAAGATAAAGGGGATAGAGACATAGCTCTGCGCCCCGAGCTTACCCCCACTTTGGCACGTATGGTAGCCTCAAAAGGTACAAACCTGAAAAAACCACTCCGCTGGTATTCAATACCCAGACTGTTCCGGTATGAAAAGATGCAAAAGGGACGGCTAAGAGAGTTTTTCCAGTTGAATATGGATATTATCGGTATCGAAGATGTAACGGCTGATGCAGAACTGATTGCGGCATCAATACAGATGATGAAAAATCTTGGATTCACATCTGATGATTTTATGGTGAGAATTTCAAGCCGCAATCTCCTGGAAGAGATGTTTGAATACTACGGCTTACCAAAAGTAAAACACCCTTCACTCTACGCTCTGCTTGACAAAAAGCACAAAATCCCTGAAGAAGTCTACAACTCTGAGTTCGAGAAGGTAGTTGAGGAGCAAGAGGTCCGGGAAAATATAAAGAAAATCTTCTCCATGAATTCTCTTGAAGAGATTGAGAACTGTTGTGGAGAAAATCTTTCTTCCCTGCTAAAACTAAAAAAACTCTTCACCCTCATCTCCAGCTATGAAATGTCTGACTATGTGATCTTTGATATAGGTGTAGTAAGAGGGCTTGCCTACTATACCGGTATTGTATTTGAGCTTTTTGACAAACAAAAAAGCATGCGTGCAATTGCCGGCGGGGGCAGGTATGACAACCTTATAAAATTATACGGAGGCCCTCCCACACCAGCAGTGGGATTTGCTGCCGGGGATGTGGTTCTGGGTGAATTTCTTAAAGAAAAAGGCCTAAAACCACCCAAGCCACCAAGAAGTGATGTCTACATCATAGCCTGCGAAGATCTGTCCTATGGGGAAAAAATTCAGATAGCTCAAAAATTAAGGGATAAAGAGATTAAATGTGAATTTGCCCTTAAAGAAGGTATCAATATCACAAAACAACTCAAACTTGCAAATGCAGCAGGGGCAAAGTATGCCCTTTTTGCCGGTGGGGTTGAAGCTGAGCAGAAAAAAATCAGACTCAAAAATATGCAAAGCGGAGAGGAAGAATTAATCGGTATTGAAAGTTATTCAGACAGGATACCAGAACTTTTAAAACTCCAGACTTAACACTCCCCAGTTATCAGCGCCTGATATTTGCAGCATATGCCTTAGCGGCAGATCCGGTCTTATTAAGGGACGAGAGATCTGCCTTTATATCATTCATCCTGTCATGCGCATATTGGGAAGCTCTTTTATCCAACTCCAGAATTTCCCTTATGCAGCTTCTGATCTCCTCAACTATGGGGTTACCTGTGTTATCAGCCAAAAAGGATTTACCATCGGAGAAGATTTCAGAGAGCAGGTCAAACCTGGTTTCAAGCAGTTGAGGGAATCTCTCATCTGTAGGGTTTATCAGAAAGTCTACTGTCATATCCCTTATCTGCAAATACAGATCACGTTTCTGTTCAAGAGAACACCTGGGTATCATTGCCCTCACCCCATCATCGCTACATTGCTTTTTAATTCAGAAGCATTTTCCGCTTTCACCTTCTGAGCCGCTTCAGCCCATGCTGATTTTAGCGTTTCCAAATAGCCCAAAACCTCTGTAACCTTTTCCTTTTCACTTTTGATCCCCGCATCAACCAGAGTTTTGAGCATATATTCATATAATCTGTACAGATTGACAGCAATTTCTCCGCTGTCCAGATTTAATGAGCTCAGAAGCTCTGTAATGGCATCCTGAACTTTAAACAGGTGTTTTGTTCTCTCTTCCAGAAGTTTATAGTCGTCAAATTTTTCAAGAGCGAGTTTGGCATGTTTAATCGCCACATCATATGCAATCAAAATCAGTTTACCCTGATCAGCTGTATCAATACTGGTGTTTTTGTATGCCGTATACCCTTGTTTCATGCCTCCCCCTTTATGAATTTAGATTGGAAAACATTTGAGCACTCTGGGCCTGCAACGACGCCATCGCCTGCTCCATGTCACTGAACTGTTTAACCAATCTCATCCTGTAGCGCTCAATTCTATCCTCTAACCTTAATATCTGTTGATCAGCCCGTTTTATGCTGCTGCGCCAGGATTCCTGACGCATGCTTATCAGTCCGTCTCTGTGATGAGTAATACTATTGATGATATTATCGAGACTTCCTGTTAGTCCCTGTGAAAAGGTGAAATTTGCCTGTTGCCCGTCTAGGCTTCCAGCCGGAGCAGTTAAGGAAAGTCCCTTTGCCGGACCTTCAGAAAATGTCACTATGCTTCCGGTTCTGGGGTCTGAGATAAACCATTCATCCGACCCCTCCAGTTTTATGCGAAAATGTGTTTCATCGACTTCCTCAATTATATATTTGCCTGTTTGAGTCTGTCTGGAGTTGTTTCCCATTGATACATTTCCGGAACTACTTACACCTGTAGTGACGAAAAGACGCATCACCTCATCCAGATTAGTTTCAAGGGCATCTTTAAAAATTTCTTCATTTAATGACAGCTCACCCGATTTTGGATCCGTCGTGAGACCAATATTGGTGAGATTTTTAAAATCACCCCCAAAGACATCAAACTGCTGTCTGAAAACATTGCTCACCTGTGAGAGTATATTATTTACAGTCATATCACCGGCAAGATTACCTCTGCGACTTCTTGCATCAGTGGGATCACCCACCTTGGTGTTATTCCGGACAAACTTCAAAAGCTCATTATAAGAACTCAGTATTTCCTTGAAGTTATCTGCTATCCCTGCATGGTCTCTGTCCAGAGACACTCTAACCCGTTCAGTACTGGCGTTGTGCAGCTCAAGTGTCACACCTTCAATAAAGCCGGAAGCTGTATTGGTATTCGATGTCATGTTGATATTTTCTACACTGAAATACGCATCTCTTCCAACACTTAAGACACCGGCACCGTTAACACCTACCACATCAGTGTCAAGAGCCTGAGATTCAGAAGAACCAAAAGTAATGGAAGACATGGTAAGTTGGGATCTTCCGCTTACGCTATCGGTCAGAACCACAGCTCCGTTTTCATCAACACTGGCTTGCACCATACCATTGTAGGTATTCTCCACAAACCTCAGAAAATCATCAATTGTAGCAGAGGAATCCTTTATGAATGTATTGGAAACAATATTGCCGTTATGATCAGTACCCTCGAACGATATTGCCTGTCCTGTTGCAACAGAATCAAACGCCCCAACAGCATTAAAGGAAGAACGCAGCTGCTGGTTGACATTCCCCTTATCACCATCTGCATCGAGTATAATACCAAGATCCTGCAGTGTACTGCCATCAATATCCCTGTACTCTATTCCGCTGCTGCCGGTTGTGCGGGAGGTAAGTACCATACGAAAGTCATCATCACTCACTCTCATCACAGATGCACTGACATTGATACGCCTTCCATTTTCATCTGTTGCATTGTTGATTTTCATGCGCAGATCCTGGAGGGTATCAGTTTCGTTTATGTTGATTTCAATTTCATCGATACTAATTGTACCAACTGTAACGCCCAGTTCAGAAAGTGCAGTATTCTGACTTGAGACCCTTCCTGCGCCACTGATCATTTTTTCGTTTTCGGCAGTCTGAAAAACTCTCACATCGTAAGAGCCATCCACACTACCAGTTCCTCCGGTGATTGTGGCTACACTTTCGTTAGTAGAAGAGGTATTGAACTGATCAAAAGAGGTTAAGCGGGACATGTTCATGACTTTTCCGCTTAAATCGTTAAGAATACTCTGCAGCTGAGAATAGGCATCAATTCTAACCTGAAAGGCGGATTTGTTCTGTTCCACCGCACGAACTTTTCCACGCTCGATATTCACCAGGGAATCTATTATATACCCAGTGTCTATCCCAGAAGGTCCGTTGATTGATATGCCGCTCATAAATATTCCTTCTTTGAACCAATTACTGCTTTCCTTAATAGTATCGGCACCCTGGTATAAAACCTTAACTATTTTTACACTTCCCGGCCATATCTTTATCAGAAAAGATTGACTTCTCCGATTCGCACAGCTATCTTTATAAACATGAGCGATCGCAAGCTGGGTTATATTATCATTTCTGCATTTTTAATTCTTGTTCTGAGCATTGCCGGTACTGTAATCTGGCATATTTTTCTCCCTCAGCATACCAGAATCATTGAATTCAGTGAAGTCGGAAGTCTGGAAATCCAGGATCCGGTTCATGTCAAAGGGGTCTATGCAGGCCAGGTTAAAGATATTTACCTTCAGGGCCAAAAGACACATGTAAAGATCAAAATGCATAAACCAGTCGTACTGCACCAAGGGTACATAATATCCTTATCATCCAAAGGAGTAATGGGAGACCGCTATATAAGTATTTACCCCGGTCCTGAAAATGCACCAATCATAGACACCAATACAATTCTTTCCGGAAATTTTGAGCTGGGGCCATCGGAAGCTCTGGCTTTTGTGGATGATTTATACGAGTATGTGCTAACTTTACGTAAAATTACCACTGACCTCTATCTTGGTACACCGGAACAAGCCTCTCTTGTTTCTTTGTTTGAAACCCTGACACTTACAATTGATTCCATAAGCATGAAACTTCTGCACGCAACAGCGGTCATTGATAACGATTTAAGCAAACATATTGCATCACTTGGCAGCTTTATCGAAAAAGCTTGGGCCATTACATTCACTGCCACAGAAAAATTCCCCGAAATTGCAACAGCAACAGAAGATCTGACCCAAAAAGCAGAAAATCTTATCTCTGAAGTGGAAAAAGTTGTCGTTATGTCAGATTCACTGATTGAAGCTTTCGGAGACTCAACTTTATTTATTTGGAATAGTGACCTTGATTCACTGCGTGATAGTTTCAGATCTATAAGAGAATTAATAAAAGAGATACGGGAAGAGGGGCTCATACTGCCAGTAGCCCCCGCCTTCCAAAGAAGGGAAACATCCTGAGCTCTCAGCTCTCCCCTTTTTCCGATGCCCATGCATCCAGTTTACTCATAACCAAATCGTAAGTTGAGTTCATAAGATCGGAAACTGATTCAGGAAGATTTCCCAACATTTCCTTTGCATCCTTAAAACCCAACTCTATGGCTGATTTAACCTTTTCAATATACTCGGTGGTATCCTCCTGATATAATTCAACAAATGACAGTGCAAAATCCACTATCCTCTGAGAAGTGTTTTCCGCATTCCAATACTCCGGAATCAGAGCTTCCAGTTCTTCTGTGGAAATAATGGTTTCAACATTTCTGCTGCTCTCTCCACGTGCTCGGTCCTGTTTGCCGAAAATGCTCTGAAGCAGCTCTCTTTTAAGCTCGAGCATCTCGTTTTTAACATGTTTAACAAACTCTTTTAAATCCACACCACTCTCTCCTAATGAGACCTTTTTTGAGTAGCTTTTATACTTAACGGAATCCACACTGAGAGAAAACTGATCACCATCAGCGGTCTTGTGGTCAAACCGAAATGAGCTGACCTTAAGGGATTCACCCTTTAGAGTTAATGTAGAAGCAGGTAACGGAGAGTCGGTTTTCCGGTAGGGATTCAAAGCAGGTCTGGCATTTGACACAGTACTCATTGAACAGATCATTTATTCCTCCTTGAATAGATCTTATTGAGCTATATAATCTCATTCGGTAAAAAGGAGGAAATCTTTAGCATCGGTTTGCACCATTTTCTCCCCAAACATCCGAAGTGTGGAATCGGACCAATGATAATTGCCCTTAGCCCATCAGAGGAACGGGTGTTTATCATAAGTCATCACAATTTTCATCTTTTCTATTTTTTACCTTGAGAATATACCCTATGGATATTATATTAAAAGTGCAATTTTGATTCTTTGAAATGTTAATAACTCAGTGTGGACAACTGGTGGAGAGTATGTGGATAACCGGTTAAAAACTGAGTGTGTGAATCAAGATTAAAACAGGAAACCCTCTTTAAAGCCTTGATTTTTATAGCAATAAACACAATTACAACTTGTTTTACCGAAATGTGCCGGGTGTAGCGCCAAGGGTGATTATTTTTTTACTTAGTCAATTTTAGGGTGTGTTGATAACATGTTAACAAATAACCTATCTCCTGATACCTCAACCACTTCGTTGTGGGAATCATGCCTAAAGCAAATACAGCAGAAAATAGGGTCAGCCAGCTATGAGACCTGGTTTCGCACGACCGATTTTTCCCTCTCGGAAAATGGGGATGCCCGCATTCAAGTGCCCAACCAGTTCTTTGCCGATTTTATCGAAGAGCACTTCTCTTCTATCATTAAAGATGTACTCACTGACTTTTCTGTTAAGTTTAAATCCATCTGTTTTGTCCCCACAGAAAAGGACTGGACCATAATACAGCCCCTGACAGAGGAGCTCAAAGAAACTCAGATCCGCAAAATCCCTCAGGCGGTTCAGAACAATGGTCAGTTTCACCCTAACTATAATTTTGAAAACTTTGTGGTTGGTGACAGTAACCGCATGGCACACGCCGCAGCCCTTGCTGTAGCTGAAGCGCCCGGAAAGACTTCATTCAACCCCCTTGTTATCTATGGCGGTACAGGGCTTGGGAAAACCCATTTGCTGCAGGCTTTAGGGCATTTTGCTCAAACAGAAGGTACAGCCGATCATGTAGTATACCTTACAAGTGAAGAGTTTACCAATCAGTACATTAACTATGTGGTGAATAAAAAGGATTCGACCTCCTTTTACAAGAAATTTTCCGACATAGACCTGCTTCTCATAGATGACATTCAATTTTTCAGTAAAAAACCAGGTACCCAAAAGGAGTTTTTCAGAATTTTCAACAAACTCCTGCTTGATCGCAAACAGATCATACTCTCTTCTGACAGGCCTCCGGATAAAATCCCTGACATGATGGAACATATCATAAACCGGTTTATGGGTGGATTGGTTGCCGATATCCAACCTCCCAATCTGGAAACAAGAATGGCTATTCTACGCAAAAAAGCAGAAATCGATGGCCTGTTTTTACCTCCCGAAGTTATTCAATATATTGCAGGGCATATTACATCCAATGTAAGGGAACTTGAAGGTACGCTTATTAAGCTTATCGCCTCCTCATCTTTCACTGGCAGGGATATAACCCTTGAAGTCGCAAAAGAACTCTGTGGTGATGCAATAATCAGCAAAGATGAACGTCTTTCAATTAAGTTCATTCAGCAAAAAACGGCAGAAGAGTTTAAAATTTCCATCAACCAACTATCTGCCCATACCAGAAAAAAGGAGATCGCACTCCCCCGCTCTGTAGCCATGTACCTTTGTAAAAAGTGGACCAAACAGTCACTTAGGACCATAGGACTGGAATTTGGTGGCAGAGATTATTCCACGGTAATTCATTCTTTTAAAAAGATCAACTCACAACTGGTTGAAAACGAAGAATTGCGCCAGAAAGTGAATAATATTGAAGAAATGCTCTCTGTACTGTAAGTGCAAAGAAAACTTTTCTTTACATCAATCTGATAATTGTACAATAAGAGCTACACCATAGTTTACCGCTTCATACCTGTTGGATTATTTAAACACAATATTCAACAGATATGAGCGTTACATTTTTGCAGGGATTATTTTCTAAATAACGGAAGATCGGGCAGTCGCTCCGGGTTTTACCGGAGAGGAAAGTCCGGGCACCACAGGACAGGATACCCTTTTACACGGGGGCTCGCAAGAGTACGGAAAGTGCCACAGAGAATAGACCGCTCTACGAGTCTGTAAATCCTACATTCTCGTGGGGTGAGAGGTGAAAAGGTGGGGTAAGAGCCCACCGTCCCGATTATTTGTCGGGAGCTGGTAAACCCTATCCGGTGCAAGACCAAGCAGGGAGAATTCTTCATACGAAGAGGAAGTGGTCCGCTTCCATTCTCCCGGGTGGGTCGCTCAATGTTCCGATCTAATCGGGACCAGATAAATGGCTGCCTCTCCCTAACGGGAAAGACAGAACCCGGCTTACAGATCTTCCGTCTATTTTTTTATCCCTGATTGGAACTGTATGAGCCTAAACTTTATTTACAAAATTCTACTTACAGCTATACTGATTACCATCCCCCACAATGTGAATTCAGCCCTCAATCACGATTCAGAAACCATCAAAACAATACGCATCCATGGGATTCAAAGAAGTGATACCTCTATGGTAAAGGCTGTTTCAGGCTTGCAAACCGAAATGCCTTTTGACAGTTCCGTTATTGAAACTGCCCGGAAAAATCTAAGACGGACAGGGCTTTTCTCGAAGATCGATATCGTTTATCTGAGTAAAGATACCGGGGTCGATATTTATCTCTTTTTAAGGGAGGCGCCTGCACTTCTGCTTTCAGATATTGGCGGAGAGCTGTATTCCCACAAATATGGCGAACAGGATCTTTGGTGGAGAATGCGATTCGGTTTTACTCACAATAATTTCAGAGGGCTCATGGAACGGCTTTCTGTGAATGTAAGTTTCTGGGAATGGCGCAGCCTTGGAGCCTACTGGCATAAACCTGTCATTAATACACCTTATTTCCTTGGTCTTGGAAGCTACTGGGCACAATACCCATACGACATTTATGACCATGACTATCAGGATATCAGCGCAAGGATCACAGCCGGCCGTCAATTATCAGCCAACTCCAGAATAGGTTTAAGCATTGTACCCACATTCCGCAGAAGACACTCCAGAGATACATTGGACAATCTAAAAGAAATCCCTGAGACGCTTAAAACGTATGACACGACAGATTTCTACGAAGCATTTGCCTTGATAGGTTTAGTCTTTGATAATCGTTCAAACCGCTTTGATCCTGAAAACGGGTATTATTCCTACTCTGAGATAAAAACCAATCTCCTCTATCCGGGTATAAACAGAAATCTTATACAATTCTCAAACGATTTCCGTTTTTATTTTCCGGGAATCTCTACCGATCACAAATTAGCTCTAAGATTGAACACAGTCCTGCGATATGGTGATGCTGGCACTTATCATCGACTTCTTTATGGAGGAGACGGCCAGGTCAGAGGATATTATAAAAAGAAACTCGGGCTTACATTTGTTGCAAACAACAGTCTTATTTTGTCTTCAGAGTACCGTTTCCCTATCTGGCACGCACCGGAGATGTATTTTCCTCTCATAAATCTTATGTACAGTGGGATCAACGTATTATCGTGGCGCCTGGATGGTGCGGTATTTTTTGACTATGTCAGGATGTGGCCCAATCTTACTGAAATATTCTCAAAAAACGGAAAAACCGAAACCGGCAGAGGGTTCGGAGCCGGACTCAGGGTCATGTTTCCTGCTATACAAACAAGTGGCTGTATTGATATTGCATTTGGAGAAAGACGTTCTGAAGATAACAACAGTAAGAGATTTACCTGGCCACCAATCACCCACCTCTATCTCAACATGCATTTTTAATCTTCCACATCCACACTTGTGGGTAGAGATCCGCAGATTTTACTATACATAAGGAAAACCCCCGCATACCGAAAAAAACATACCAGTTGGGTTTTCAAGGCTTTAGTATCATATCTCTTTGTTTTACAATGCGTTACAAACACCTACACCTTTATTGGGTTCAATGGGACAAAATCACACTTTGCAAAAAGAAAACTTTTCTTTAAAAAATTCTTTTTTTATTATCTGGCAATACATATCTTAATTATAAGTTTTAATCCGGGCCAGTTGCCCGGTATGTTTCATTTTTCAAAAGAGGTTCTGCAGTATGTCTACAGGTGTAGTCAAGTGGTTCAATGAAGCCAAAGGCTTCGGTTTTATTTCACCCGATGATGGTTCACGGGATGTGTTTGTCCATTTTTCAGCTATCCAGGCTAATGGTTTCAAAAAACTGGAAGAAGGGCAGAAAGTTCAGTTTGAAATTGTAGATGGAGCTAAAGGCCCTAACGCCCAGAATGTTATTCCCGAATAATAAGCGTCTATTTACATATGCTATAAGGCCCTGCAATAATGCGGGGCTTTTTTCATATCTTTCTGCCCTACTTATGTCCTACCGGAATCAACAGTAACGGAACTTCTTCTCCCAGTTCAAGTGCTGAGATGACAGCATCATCACGAAATGCCCCAATCAGATAACTTCCAAGATTCATGGATTGAGCCTTCAATGCCAGATTCTGGCTGCTTGCACCGGCTTCCATTGGTACGTATCGCTCAGTTCCCCGCTTTGAATAACGGGCTGCTGTAACTGAATAATCTGCTGTGATCACAAATATTACAGAAATATCGGCTCTCATCAGGGATCTACTGAATGAAGACTCTTTTATATCTCTCATTCTGTTACCAAGTCTTTTATTTTTAAGACTGTGCCCTTTCCAATCGTACTTATACACACCATCCTCTAACCCTGCTATATTATTTGCCACTACATAAAAATTGAGCGGATACAGACCGCCCGCAGAAGGATAGGCCCTTGTAGCCCCTGTAATTCCATCAACAGTCTTTCCTCCGGATGCCCACAGAAGCTTGGAAATCTGCTCCAAAGAGAGGGGTTTATCTGTCAATTCACGCTGTGATCTTCTGTTATGGATTACCACTTGTATGCAACTTTCGTTCTCTGTATCAACATTTGGAAGTTGTATGCGTCCGTTTTCTTCCATATTACCAGAGAAACATGAACAAACAGCAATTAAGATTATACAAAAGTACCTGTACAATATTGAAGTATTCATAAACCTCCCTAAACATCCGTTTGACAATGTAATCCCGATTAATTGAATGGTCCATTCTAACTTTTTTTGAATCAACTCATAAGTAACTCCATTTTTTTAAATTAGTAAATACTTCAAAATGGCAGCCATTTCTCTTACTACAGAAAAAAAGTCCACTGATTCGTAAAATGCGGGACTTGCACATTTTACATTTTTAACCCCAAGTTTCTTGAGTATTAATTGAGTTCTGAATAAATGAAAGTATTGTGATACAACCAAAACTGTTTCATAATTTTTATCGGACATATATTCGGCCGTAAATTTCGCTGTCATGAAGGTATTATTACCATTATTATCAACAATGATATTTCCTTCTTCCACCCCATTTTTAAGCAAGTACAAACGCATTACTTCAGCCTCTTCGAAACCCTCTCTCCCTAATCCTCCACTCACGATAATTTTATTAAAGTAGGCTTTATTGTACAAGTCAATAGATTTATCCAGTCTGGCTTTTAATCGGTCAGAAAGTGTGCCATCCTCATTTACTTTGCTACCCAAAACGACACATAAATCAGCTATTGAATATTTGGTAACATGCCCAAAACCGATTATTAAAAGACCATACAATACAAACAGACATAGACTGACAAAACCTATCATTCTGATTCTCTTTTTGATCCCTTCTCTCTTTTCCTCCCGAGTTCCCGGCGATTTGTTCATCTTTCTCACGCGCTTTTATAACCCCACATTTCGAAATTTATTATAGGTTTCAGGATATCTGTTTTATTGAAATTAATTTTTGCTTCTAGATTATGCGCATTCTCAGATACCTCCCAATTAGACTGGCGGACAACGCCAAAATCAAATCCCACATACCCAAAGACTGGTTATCAGCGGTATTTCCGTAGGATAAAGCGAGTTACGCAATAGATCCTTATATTTTCATAAGAAGCTGTATTTTGGAATCCTTTACCTGATAATAATTATTATATAAACATCGACAGAAACTCAGAAAACCCACAGATATCGTTGGCTGTTATAAGACATCATTTTTGTTTTTGTTAAATCCACCATAAACAGCAAAATTGTAATATTTCCAAATAATATCAACATCTGAAAACCCAATCTCTTCTAACCATTTAATTTGATCTGATAATTTAGCGGGTTTATCCTCATTTTTATACTTTACCAACCAATTATTGTAAATGTCATCCATAGGACATGATTTATTCATAAAAGAAATCCATTTATCCATGAAAACATTTTGTAAATGCTCATTTGAGCCCAATACAACATCAGCATTAAGAAATATTCCGTTTGTTTTTAGCATACTGAATATTTTAGCATAAAATGCTCGTTTATCTTCATCCGTTATCAAATGATGCAGTGCCAGTGAAGATGCGACTACATCGTATTTGTCTACAGGATTCAAATCATAAAAGTCTGTGCAATGGCTCTCATAGATTGATTTGCCACCGATTTTTGTTTCAGCTATTTTCAACATGTTCTGAGAAATATCAACAATTGTAAAGATTGAGTTTGGATACTTCTCTAAAATTGCTTTTGAAATAGTTCCCGTCCCGCATCCCAAATCGAGAACCTTTATAGGATTTTCTTTTTCAAAAGGAATCGAGGATGCTAAGGAATTAACCATTTCGTTATAATAAGGGATCAATTTCAATATAATAGAATCATAAAAATGTGCTTCCTTATCAAAATGGTCTTTAATTTCGCTCATTTTATTCATATTGTTATTACTCCTTTTTGATATTAACTGACAATAAACCTAAGGATTATATTCGCAATCCTACAATTATCAAACGCAAATTGCATGATCTAATCCTGTTGACAAATTTGGGCAAAAGAAACAAATGCATATGTAAAAATAGAATTTGTGACTTGGGATCAGATAAATTAATTTCCAACTCTTTTGAATCACCCGATGCAGTTTTCCCTATTTTCTTTTCTTATTGCAAAATTTCCGCATT